>JAVHLZ010000050.1 GCA_031081675.1 Armatimonadota bacterium | reverse complement strand
GGGCATGACCGTCCGGGAGGCCATCGAGGCGCGGGAGCGGGAGTGGCTGGCGCCGGGGGCGGCGCTGGCCTCCCGCTCCCGCGGGCGGGCGGCCCCCGAGCCCGAGGACGACCTGCGCACCTGCTTCCAGCGGGACCGGGACCGCCTCATCCACAGCAAGGCGTTCCGCCGCCTCAAGCACAAGACCCAGGTGTTCCTGGCCCCCGAGGGCGACCACTACCGCACCCGCCTCACCCACACCCTGGAAGTGATGCAGGTGGCGCGCACCGCGGCGAGGGCGCTGCGCCTGAACGAGGACCTGACCGAGGCCATCGCCCTGGCCCACGACCTCGGCCACCCGCCTTTCGGCCACGCCGGGGAGGAGGCCCTCAACGAGGTGATGGCCCCGGTGGGCGGGTTCCGGCACGACCTCCAGAGCCTGCGGGTGGTGGACCTGCTGGAGGTGCGCGTGCGGTCCGACGGGTCCGCGGTGCGGGGCCTCAACCTCACCTGGGAGGTGCGGGACGGGATCGGCGGCCACTCCAAGGGGCTGGCCGACCTGCCGGCCGCCGGGCCCGCAGACGCCGAGGGCCTGCCCCAGACCCTGGAGGGCCAGGTGGTCCGCCTGGCCGACCGGATCGCCTACGTCCACCACGACACCGACGACGCCATCCGGGCGGGGCTGATCGCCGAGTCCGACGTCCCCGCCGCGGTGCGGCGGGTCCTGGGAGACCACCGCGGCCAGTGGCTGGGCCGCATGGTCTCAGACCTGGTGGCGGCCAGCGCCGGCGCGCCGGTCATCCGCCTCAGCGATCCGGTCCGGGAAGCTTTGAATCTGCTGAAGGACTTCCTGGTGGAGCGGGTGTACCGCGGCCCGGCCACCATGGCCGAGGTGGTCAAGGCCCGCCGGCTGGTCACCGCGCTGTACGGGTACTACCGGGACCACCCCCGCGAGCTGCCGGCGGAGTACCAGGACCTGATCTCCGCCGGCGAGCCGGTCGGGCGGGTGGTGGGGGATTTCCTGGCCGGGATGACCGACCGCTACGCCATCCGCCTGGCGGAGACTTTGTTCGTGCCGCGGGGGTGGGCACCTTGAACGGGATCGGGGATCAGGGATCCGGATCCCCCGATCGCGGATCCCGGGATCCCTGCAGGGAGGTGATCGCGCCGGGGAGAACAGGATCACCGGGAGTGCAGTCACACATGACAGCGGGAGGCGAGAGCGACAGACAGACGACGGGGCAGGGCAGGACGATTCTCAGGGAGCAGGAGGCAGGACAATGCCGTACCGTGGACGGGTGAAGTGGTTCAACCCCGAAAAGGGGTACGGGTTCATTGCCCGGGAGGACGGGCGGGACGTGTTTGTCCACTACTCCGCCATCCAGATGGAGGGTTTCAAGACCCTGGAGGAAGGCCAGCTGGTCGAGTTCGACATCGTCGAAGGGGCCAAAGGACCCCAGGCCGCCAACGTGGTCAAGGTGAAGGAGTAACCCCGCCCCCGCGCCCCGGCCCGGGACGGACGGTCCCCGCCGGGGCGTTCGTGTACTGCGGGCAGGACGGAGGAGAGGCCGCCGTGAAGCGAGACAGCGAGCGCCCCATGCACATCATCGTCACGGGCAAGCACCTGCAGGTGACCCCGGCGCTGCGCGACTACGCCGAGCAGAAGGTGGGCCGGATCGCCCGCTACCTGGACCACGTCGCGGAGGCGCAGGTGGTCCTCAGCGTGGAGCGCCGGAGAGGTCTGGGGCGCGCCCAGGTGGCGGAGGTGACCATCCGGGGCGACGGCCTCCTGCTGCGGGGGGAAGAGGCGTCCGCGGACATGTACGCGTCCCTGGACCAGGTGGTGGACAAGCTGCGCCGGCAGATCGAGCGGTACCGCAGCCGCCTGATCCTCAAGCGCCGCCTGGACGAGTCCCGGCGGCGGGGGCGGCAGCGGGCGGCCGCCGAGACCGGGCTGCGCCGGGTCCCGGCGGCCCCCCAGATCGTCCGGGTGAAGCGGTTTGCCATGAAGCCCATGACCCCCGAGGACGCGGCGCTGCAGATGGAACTGCTGGGCCACGACTTCTTCGTGTTCCGCAACGCCTCCACCGGGGAGGTGAACGTGGTCTACCGCCGCCGGGAGGGCGGGTACGGGGTGATCGAGCCCGAAGGATAGCGTCCCGGACAGGAGGGCAGACGTGGCCGAGTCGGAGGAGAGACAGGACCTGGGCCGCGCCGCCGAGGACGTCATCCGGCGGCTGCGGGGCGTGCAGGCGGTGCGGGTGGAGACCGACGAGGCCGGCGCCATCCAGACGGTGCACGTGCTGGGCGGCCCCGACCGCAGCGCCCGGGTCATCGCCGCGGACGTGGTCTCCGCCCTGGCGGCGGAACTGGGGGTGCAGCTGGAGCCGCGCCAGGTGCGGGTGGCCGCCCAGCAGCGCGCCGAGGCCGCCCCACCCGCCCAGGCGCGCCTGAAGTTCGTGGGGCTCACCGTCTCCAACCTGCGCCAGACCGCCGAAGTCAAGGTGCACCTGGAAGACCAGGGCCTGCTGTACGAAGGCATCGCCACCGGCCCGTCCGCCCGCGCCGCCCGCCTGGAGCTGGTGGCCCAGGCCGCCCTGCGCGCCCTGGAACTGTACCTGCGCACCGACGGCCTGTTCCTGCTGGAAGGGGTGGCCCTTGCCCCGGTGGGCGGACGCCAGGTGGCGGTGGTGACCCTGTCCCTGGCGGGGCGGGACGACGAGACCCTGGTGGG
>JAVHLZ010000049.1:1861-3176 GCA_031081675.1 Armatimonadota bacterium | reverse complement strand
GTCCCGCAGCGCCTCGGCGCTGAAGCCGCCGAAGACCACGGTGTGCGCGGCGCCGATGCGCGCGCAGGCCAGCATGGCGATGGGCAGCTCGGGCACCATGGGCAGGTAGATGGCCACGCGGTCGCCGCGGCGCACCCCCAGGCGCTTGAGCGCGTGGGCGAAGCGGCTCACCTCGCGCAGCAGGTCGCCGTAGGTGAGGATGCGCTCGTCGCCGGGTTCTCCCTCCCAAACGATGGCCGCCTTGGTGCGGCGCCCGCCCGTGACGTGGCGGTCGAGGCAGTTGTAGGCCAGGTTGGTCCGCCCGCCGACGAACCAGCGGGCGTAGGGGGGCTCCCACTCCAGCACCCGCTCCCAGGGACGGAACCAGTGCAGCTCCCGGGCCACCTCGGCCCAGAAGCCCTCCGGGTCGGCCTCGGCGCGGGCGTAGACCGCGGGGTCCTGGACGTTGGCCTGGCGGCGGAAGGCCTCAGGCGGCGAGATACGGCGCTCTTCCAGCAGGAGTGCCTCGATGGTGCGGTCGGCCACAGGCATCCCTCCCCGGACAGGTACTAAGGGTTACTGGCACAAGTTGGCCGTCGGGGCTGGCGGGGCCTGCTGGCACGCTCGTTACGCGCCGAGGTACGCCCGCCGGACCCGGTCGTCCCACGCCAGGGCCCTGGCGCCCCTCGGCGACGACGCGCTCGTTTTCCCGCACGTCGGCCCGGTGCGCCCGTCGGAGGGTCACCTGGACGTTCTGCTCCACCAGTAGCACCGTCGCCCCGGCATCGTTCAGGGCCCGGATCGCCCGCGCCACCTCCACGACCATCGCCGGCGCCAGCCCCAGGGTGGGCTCGTCCAGCAGGATGAGCGTCGGTCGGGCCATCAGGGCACGGGCGACGGCCACCATCCGCTGCTCCCCCACCGGAGAGACTGCCGGCCAGCTGGTGCCGGCGGTCTCTCAGCACGGGGAAGAGCGCGAAGACCCGGTCTGGGTCCTCCTGCAGGTCCCCCGCATGGACGCAGGCACCGAGCGCCAGATTCTCCAGGACGCTCATCTCCGGACAGAGCGGGCGTCCCTGGGGACAGCCGCGGCGGACGATGGCGGTGGGTTCGAGCCGGGTGAGCTCGCGCCCGCGGAAGGCGACGCGGCCGGGTGTCGGTGGACCAGCCCGGAGATGGCTCGTAGTGTGGTGGACTTGCCCGCCCCCCGTCCCTCCGAGGAGGGCCACCATCTCTCCGGGCAGGACCCGCAGCGCGAGCCCCTGCAGCGCCCGCACCCGCCCGTAGTAGACGGCGACCTCGTGCACGACGCAAATGGGGTCTGACCCCAAAATTA
>JAVHLZ010000049.1:0-1761 GCA_031081675.1 Armatimonadota bacterium | reverse complement strand
CTGTCAGACCGGCGCTCCCGTGATCCCCGTCCGTCCCTCCAGCTGTTCGGCCAGGGCGGCCCGGTCGTAGTAGATGCGCTCCCCGGCGAACAGCCGCGCCTGCGGGTCCCAGGGAAAGTAGATCAGGACCAGCAGGCGGATCGGCCGCCCGGTCGGCGGCACCCCTTCCCACGTTCCCCGGTGCGTCCCCTCCAGTAGTGTCGCCTCGAACACGCCCTGGGGCCCGATCACGATGTCCTGGAGGGAAAACCGCGCGTCGGGAAAGGCCGACAGCAGGCCCGTGTAGAACTGCCGCGCCCCCTCATGGCCCTCCCACCGCCGCCCGGTGGGGACCAGCTCGTAGACGCAGTCCGCGGTCAGGGTGGCCAGCAGCCCGGCCAGATCGCGGGCGTCTTCGGCTTTGGAGTGGGCGATCCACAGCGCCCGGATGGCCTCGTACTCTGCAGGGTTCAGGCGCCAGCCCAGCCTGTCCTGGACGGAATGGATCATGGTCTTCCCCCCTCGCGCCATGCCCCGCTGTGGGACGTGACCATCCTGCCGCACAGCTGTACATCATTCCCCTCCGAAATCTGCGTTGACGGGAGTGATGTTCCTGCCGATCCAGTTCGCCCCCTCGGGAGGTCCGCCGGCGGCCGCGGGCCGCGCCTGGTATGGGGAGGACGTTGACGGCCCTGTGCTAGGGTCCAAGCCTCAGGACCCGCGCCGGTCCGTCGAGGGTGACCACCCAGCCGTTCAGGACGTCACGGCCGAGCAGCGCCTCCGCGCCCACCTCCACCACCTCCACGATCCGGCGCGTCCCGGCGGCCTCCAGTTCGGCGGCGTACACCGGGACGCGGGCCGTCCCCGCCACCCCGCGGACCGTCACCTCGCTCACCTGGGGCAGACCGAGCACCCGCGCCAGCCCCTCGGGGAGGACCGTGATGTCGGCGCCGCTGTCCACGAGCGCGGCCACCGCGGCCGCCGGTTCGCCCTGCGGCCGCCCCAGGCGCACCGGCAGGACCGGGGCCGGCGGGGTGCGACGGGTGTCGTAGGGGAAAGTTCGCCGCATCGCGTCGTCCCGGCCGCTGCGGCGGACCACCGGACTTACGCCTCGGCCAGTCGGGGCGACGGGACCGCGACGACCCTCTCCTCCGCCGTCACCTTCGGCATGAAGACCGGGCGCGAGCCTACCCGGGCGAAGACCCGGCGCGCCAGGGCGTCGAAGTCGCGGTCGTGGCCGATGACGCGGCCCCGGTCGATGGCGACGTACTGGTCGCGGTAGCGGCGCAGCAGGCGGCGGCGGTTCGCCTGAAACCAGCGCATGCTCTCGGCCAGGCCTGCCGCGACGCCGGAGATTGCCGCACCACCCGCGGCAGCCTCCCCTGAGGCAGTGCCAGGCAGTCTGCCCTCCCGGAGCGCTGACGCCCCGGGTGCGCGCCGGGCGCCGCGCGCCCGCGCGCCCTCCGGCCTCCCGCCACCGGCAGGCGGGGCGCCGATGAGCTGCTGCAGCGCCTCAGCCACCAAAGCTGTCAGCGTGATCCCGCGGCGGGCGGCCGTCGCCTTCGCCTCGCGGACGAGGGGCTCGGGAAGCCCGCGCAGGTAGAGCGTCTTCCCTCGGGCCATGACGTCGCCTCTCGTTCATGCTAACATGGATAACACGTGTTGGCAAGACAACAAACAGCTCAAGCTCAGCATTTCGTCCTAGTGCGCCCTTGGTGGGTGGACCCATCTAACGATATCGCACGCCGCAATCCCCTCAGCTCGGGTCTCAGGATTTCGTCT
>JAVHLZ010000048.1 GCA_031081675.1 Armatimonadota bacterium | reverse complement strand
CCCTGTCCGATGTCCGGGTGGCGGTGAGCCTGGTGCTCTCCCTGGTGGAGGCTCTGACTCCCGATCTGCGCCTGTCGCGCGGATGACCTCGGGCGCCCTCACCGGGGGTCTGTTCCCGCCTCGCGCTCCCTGAGGTACACCGCCCGCTGGGGGAAGGGGATCTCGATCAAGCGCAAACTCCCCGAACCCCGGGATGGACCGGACGAAGGGTGCTCTCGTCGCCGACCACGGTCTGAAAGGCCGTCCCGGGAACTCGCCTGACCGCAGGACCCTCTGCCCGAAGGCACAGTCCAGACCCTCACCGTCTCCGGGCCCCGCCGGGGCTCCACCGGTCCGCACCCACACCTGGGAGTCCCGGGGGGGGGAGGGCGCCCATCGTCTGCTATTGAGCAACACGAAAATTTCTCCGCTTTCCTGATTAATACAAGGAATACATGACCATCTCGCCCAACCCTGACGGCGAGGCCGGAGGGGCGGGGGTGCACTCCAGGACACCCACGGGAGGGGAGACCATGCGCAAGACGCTGGGAACCATCGCGGTCGTTGTCCTTCTGGCTCTGGCTGGATCCGCCGCCGTGTCGGCGGTAAGCCACTACCTCGCGCCGGTGACCGTGGCCGGCGAGAACCTGCCCAACGGCAACTAGCAGCTAGCAGGCCCGGCACCCCCCTTCTCCGGCCTGGCACGCCGCTTGCTGGGGCAGTACAGAAATGGTATCTTTTTCCCATCGTTGGCCAAAAACCGTCAGCGCGCCCGGCACGGCGTGTGCCCGCCGCGGCTGCTGTGGAGGTGACCGATGTCTCTCGGGCAGCGGATCAGGGAACTGCGGGAGTCGCGGGGCCTCACCCAGGCCCAGCTGGCCGGCCGGGAGTTCACCAAGGGGTTCATCAGCCTGGTGGAGCGCGACCGGGCCAAGCCCTCTCTGGACAGCCTGGCCGTGCTGGCGCGCCGGCTGGGGACATCGGTGGACGCCCTGCTGGCGGGGGAGGGTAACCCCGCCGACATGGCGGCCCACGGGCTGCTGATCCTGGCTCGCGGCGCCAGCGACCGGGGCGATCTGGGAGAAGCCGACCGGTACCTGCAGATGGCCGCGTTTCTCGCCGACAGGCACGGGCTGGCCGAGGTGGACCGGGAGATCCGCGTTCTCCGCGCCGAGCACGCCGTGGCCCGCCGGGACTACGACGCCGCCTGGACGGCCCTGGAAGACGCCCGGCCGGCGATGGAGCAGGCCGGGGACCGGTGGCGGCTGGGCCGCGTGCTGAGCCTGATGGGGCTGGTCCAGCTGCGCCGGCGCAATTTCGCGGACTCCCGCCGGCTGCTGGAGCAGGCGCTGGAGACCCTGCGGGCCGCGCGCGCCGGACGCGATCCGGCCCGGGTGGACACGCTGATCTCTCTGGGCACGGTCCTCACCTACCTGGGGCGTCTGGAAGACGCGCGCCGCCGGTACGAGGAGGCGGCGTCCTCCTACGTGGCCTCCCGCGACCTCCGGCTGCGGGGAAAGGCCCTGTGGGGGCTGGGGGCAGTCCTGCGCAACCTCCGCAAGTACGACGAAGCCCGTCGCTGCCTGCTGGATGCCCGGGATGCCTTCGAGGCCGCCGAGGACCTGGAAAACCTCATGCGGGTCACCCAGAACCTGGGGCGCGCGTTCCTGGAAGACGGTCACCCCCGCGAGGCCCTGCGCCACCTGGAGCAGGCCCTGCGGGTGGCCGACCGGCTCCACCGTCCCACCGACCGGGCATCCATCCTCACCGAACTGGCGCGGGCCTGGCACGCGGTGGGCGACCTGACCCAGGCCCACGAGGTGGCCGGGCGGGCGCTGGAGGCCGCCCAGCAGGCCGGAGACCCGGTGGAGGTGCTGGAGGCGAAGGTGGTCCTGAGCCGGGTCCTGCTGTCGACACACCAGGTGCCGGCGGCGGTGGCGGCGCTGAGGGAGGCGGTGGTGGGCTTTGCTTCCCGCGACATGCGCCAGCGGCTGAGGGAACTGGCCCAGGAGTTCGGCCCGTTGCTGGTCCGCCACGGAGCCCACGCGGAGGCCGCCGAGCTGATGGTGCACGCGCTGGACGAGCTGGCCGCCGACGCGTCCCGCTCCCCGTCCACCCGGCCGTAAGACCCCCGCCCCCGGACCCGCCCGCAGGGCCTGTGCGCCCGGGCGGATGTCTGCCCGCCCGCGTCGAACCCCACTGCAGGCTCTCCGGGTGACGGATGAGCGGGTGGAGGGGGCGACGATGACGCGACGCTGGACCTGCGCGCTGGGACACCGCATCGAGGCCGACACCGAGGACGAGCTGGTGCGCCTGGTGCAGGAGCACCTGGCCCGCGAGCACGGGATGCAGGTGTCGGCGGACCGCATCCGCCGCGAACTGCGCGAGGAAGACTGACGCGCCTGCGGCTCATGGCGCCCGTCCCGCCCCTGCGCATCGGCCGGCGGGTGTTCGCATGGGGCGCCCGGACATATGTCATGGGCGTCCTCAACGTCAGCCCGGACTCCTTTTCCGGAGACGGTGTCACCGATCCCGAGGCCGCCTGCGCCCGAGGGCGGGCCCTGGCCGCCGACGGCGCCGACATCCTGGATGTGGGGGGTGTCTCGACCCGCCCCGGGGCGGCGCCGGTGCCGCCGGAGGAGGAGCTGGCGCGGATCCTCCCGGTGATCCGCCGGCTGGCGGGGGAGCTGGAGATCCCCCTGTCGGTGGACACCACGCGGGCGGAGGTGGCCCGGCAGGCGGTGGAAGCCGGAGCCGCACTGGTTAACGATGTGAGCGCCCTGCGGGCGGATCCGGCGATGGCGGATGTGGTGGCCGCGCTGGGGGTCCCCGTCGTCCTCATGCACGGGTACCCGCCCCCCGCCGACGCGCCGCGCGATCTGATGTCGGGCATCGTGGGCTTTCTGCTGGAGCGGATCACGTTCGCCGTCGGCCGGGGGATCGCCAGGTCCCGGATCCTGGTGGATCCCGGCTTCGGTTTTGGCAAGACGGTGGACCACAACCTGGAGCTGTTGCGCCGCCTGGGGGAGCTGCGGGCTCTGGGGCGGCCGGTGGTCATCGGCACCTCCCGCAAGGGGACCATCGGCCGGGTCCTGGGCGGACTGCCGCCGGCAGAGCGGGATGACGGTACGGCCGCCACCGTGGCGGCCGCCATCCTGGCGGGGGCGGACGTGGTGCGGGTGCACAACGTGCGGGCCATGGCGCGGGTGGCCCGTATGGCCGACGCCATCGCCCGCGGCCGGACCGGGGCGGACCACCCGCCGCGCGAGGGGAGGGACGCATGATGAGTGCCCGCCGTCGGAGACTGTCGTGGCTGCAGGTTCCGCCCGACCGGGAGATTCCTCTGCGGGTCCGGGCCCTGTGGCGGGAACCGCGGCGCAGGCTGGGGTTCATCCCGAACATCTTCCGGGTCTTCGCCCTGCGCCCCGCTCACCTGGCGCGGTGGTGGGCGTACTACGACGATCTGCTGCGCGGACCCTCGGGGCTGTCGCGGCTGCAGCGGGAGATGATCGCCGTGGTGGTCTCGTCCGCCAACCGCTGCCACTACTGAATGGCCACCCACGGCGCCGCGGTGCGGCTGCTCACCGGCTCCCCCACCCTGGCCGACACGCTGCTGGCGGACTACCGGCGGGCCGCCCTGCCGCCCCGGGAGCGGGCGATGCTGGACTTCGCCGTCAAGGTCACCCGGGCGTCTGACCGGTGCACCGAGGACGATATCCGCCGCCTGCGCCGGGCCGGGTGGACCGATGAGGACATCATGGATATCGCCGAGGTGGCCGCCATGTTCAACTTCACCAACCGCCTGGCCAACGCCCTGGGGTGGGTGCCCAACCCGCAGTATGACCGCCTGGGTCGCTAGGGT
>JAVHLZ010000047.1 GCA_031081675.1 Armatimonadota bacterium | reverse complement strand
CGCTGCTGGCCCACGAGTTCAAGGTGCGCGTCCCGCGGTCTCCCGTGCGCTACGCCCAGAGCCTGGGCGGAGGCGTCCTGATGGGCTATGGGGCCGGGCTGGCCCTGGGCTGCACCGTGGGGGCGTTCTTTTCCGCGATCCCGTCCCTGGCCCTGAATGGGTGGGTGTTCGCCGCTTCCCTGGCGGCGGGGGCGTGGGTGGGGGTGCGCGTGTTGGAGAGGATTCCCTGAGGAGGCGGCCATGTTCCTGGACGTGCGGGGCGAGATCTGTCCCTACCCGATGAAAAAGGCCATGGAGGCGATGCAGCGGCTCCCCGCCGGGGAGGAGCTGGAGGTGCTGGTGGACCACCCGCCGGCCATCGACACCATCCGCATGGCCGCGGTGCGCCTGGGATTTGCGATGACGGTGGAGGCCGCCGGCAGCGGCGAGTGGCGGATCCGCCTGCGCCGGCAGGCTGAGGAGGTGAGCTCCCGATGAGGCTGCGTGCGTGGATCACGGCGCTGGCGGCGGCCCTGGCGGTGGCCGCCGCGGCGCCGGCGGCGGTGGGCCGGCCGCGGGCCCAGATCTTCGTCCTCAGCAACAGCGCCCCCCACGTGGTGGTGGTGGACGGCCAGACCCACCAGGTCGTCCGGACGGCGGACCTCCCCGAGGGCGGGGCGTGGGCGTGGGCGTGGAACGACGACAACAACTACTTTGACGGCACCCACCTGTGGCTGGGCCGGCGCTTCCCCGCCACCGACGAGGTGGAGGTGGTGCTGCTGGACGTGACCACGCTGCAGATCGCCCGCCGGGTGCCCCTGGGCACGGACCGCACCACCCTGTACATCGGCAAGCCGACCCGGGACGGGCGGGTGTTCGTCAGCAAGCACGCATCGGGCGAACTGGCGGTCCTGGATGCGCGCACGGCCAGCCTGCTGCAGACCGCGCCCCTGCCGGTGGACGGGGGTGTGGCCTGTGACGTGGACGCCGCCCGCGGGCCGCTGGAGCGGGTCCTGGTGCCCACCGACACCGGCAATGCGGTGCTTGCCGTCGACCCGGCTACCCTGCAGGTGGTGGCCCGCCGCGCCTTTGAGGGCACCCGCCCCTTCATGCTCACCACCTCCCCCGATGGCCGTCAGGTGTGGGTGCAGGAGCGCACGGGAAACAGCATCACCGTCCTCAATGCCCGGACCCTGGACGTGATCCGCAGAATTCCCACCGGCCGCACGCCCATCGTGGGCACCTTCAGCCCCGACGGCGCCGTGCACATCACCGGCCACGCGGCCGACGTCATCGTCCTGGCCCACGACACCCGCACCTTCCGCGAGGTCTGGCGGGCCCGGGTGGGCACCTCCCCTGACAAGGTGGGCGTCCACCCGGCAGGAACGTATGCCTATGCCACCGTCTCCCGGGAGGGGACGCTGGCCGTGCTGGACCTGGCCACCGGCCGGGTGGTGATGCGGGTGGCGCTGGGCACGAACCCCACCGGCCTGTACGTGCGGCGGTTGTAGGGCGGCGGAGGCTGTACACTAGAAAAAGAGGATGCGCATCCTGGCGTGCGCCGACCTGCACGGGCATCGAGACCGGATGGAGCGCGTCCGGGCGCTGGTGGACGAGCACCGGCCCGACGTCGTCGTCCTGCCGGGAGACCTCACCCACGCCGGGCGGGGAGAGGACGTCCTGGAGCTGTTCGACCTCCCGGTGCCGGTCCTGGCCGTCCCCGGCAACATGGACGGGCCGGGGGCCGCCTCCCGGATCCGCCAGCGGGGCCGGCTGGACGGGATCGAGCCGGTTGCGGTGGGAGGCGTGACGTTCGGAGGGCCTCGCTGTGCGTCTCCGTGCGACGTCCTGGTCACCCACGAGCCGCCGTGGGGCGTGCAGGACACCCTGCCCTCGGGCCGCCACATCGGGTCCCGCACGGTGCTGGAGCAGATGCAGCGGCTGCGCCCCCGGGTGCTGCTGTGCGGCCACGTGCACGAGGCCGCCGGCATGGCCCGGGCCGATCAGACGCTGGTGGTCAACTGCACCATGGGCGACGGCGTGACCTCCGGCGCCCTGGTGGAGCTGGCCGGCGACGACGTGCGCGCCCGCCTCCTGTAACCGTGCGGTGCGCCGGTCACCCGCGCGGGGCCCGGCTCAGGCCGGCCGGCACCGCGCCACCCGCAACCCGTTGGCCACCGCCAGCAGCTCGCTGATCTCGTGGATCAGGACGGCACTCACCACCGTCAGGGCGCCCACAAGCGCCCCGGGGATGAGGACGCTGAGGATCAGCAGCGAGAAGACGACATTCTGGGCGCTGATCCACCGGACCGTCCGCCCCACCCGGATGGCATAGGCCACCTGCCGCAGGTCGTCGGCCATCAGGGCAACGTCGGCGGCTTCGATGGCGGCATCGGTCCCCGCCACGCCCATCGCAATGCCGACGCTGGCGGCCGCCAGGGCCGGTGCGTCGTTGATGCCGTCGCCTACCATCGCCACCACCACGCCCCGCGCCCGCATCCGCTCAACAATCCGCACCTTGTCCTCGGGCCGCAGGCGGGCGTGCACGTGGTCGATCCCCAGTTCCCGGGCGATGGCGGCCGCGGTCTGCTCGCTGTCGCCGGTGAGCATGACCGTGCGGACGCCCAGGCGGCGCAGCCGGTCCACGGCCTCCCGGGCCTCCGCCCGCAGGCGGTCGCGGACGGCGATGAGGCCCACCGGGGTGGAGTCCCGGACCACGGCGATCACGGTCTTGCCGTCCCGGAGCAGGCCCTCGGCCAGCGCGGGGTCTACCGTCGCCCCGCTCTGGGCCGCCAGGGCCAGGGTGCCCACGGAGACCAGCATCCCGTCCACCCGGGCCTGCGCTCCCAGTCCCGGCAGCGCCCGGAACTCTGACGCGGCCCGCAGCGGCACGCGGTCCGCTTCGGCGCGACGCACCACCGCCGCCCCGATGACGTGCTCGGACAGGCGCTCCACGCTGGCGGCCAGCGCCAGGACATCCCCGGGCGTCGCGTCCCCCAGGGGGAGGACGTCGGTGACGTCGGGGGTCCCTTCGGTCAGGGTCCCGGTCTTGTCGAACGCCACCACCTGCACCCGCCCCAGCTGCTCCAGGTGCGCGCCGCCCTTGACCAGGACCCCGTGCCGTCCCGCGATGGCGATGCCGGCGGCGACGGCCACCGGCGTGGACATCACCAGGGCGCAGGGGGCGGCCGCCACCAGCAACACCACGGCCCGCAGGGCCCAGGGCAGCCAGGGCTGCCCGAACGCCGGCGGCACCACCGCCAGGGCCGCGGCGGCGGCCAGCACCGCCGGCGAGTAGCGCCGGCCGAACCGCTCGATCAGCGACTGCAGCCGGCCCTTGCGCTCCTGGGCCTCCTCCACCAGGTGGATGATGCGGGAGAGGGTGTTGTCGGCGAACGCCGCCGTCGCTTCGACGACCAGCGCGCCGTGGCGGTTCACGGTCCCCGCGTACACCGGATCCCCGGGCCCCTTGTCCACGGGCAGGGACTCCCCCGTCACCGGCGCCTCGTCGACGGCGCTGACCCCTTCGCGGACGACCCCGTCGGTGGGAATCGCCTCCCCCGGCCGCACCACGAACCGGTCGCCGGGCCGCAGGTCGGCCGCCGGCACCACCACCTCCTGCCCGTCGCGCAGGACCCGGGCCTGCTGGGGAGCCAGCGCCAGCAGGCTCCGGATGGCCGAGCGGGTACGGGCGTAGGCGAACTCCTCCAGGGCCTCGGCGCCGGCATAGAGGAAGACCAGCAGTGCGGCTTCGTCCCACAGGCCCAGAGCGGCCGCCCCGAGGGCGGCGGCGGCCATGAGGATGTCAATTCCCACCACCCGCTCGCGCCAGAGGGCGGAGATGCCCTCCCGGACAAAATGTCGGCCTCCCACCACCCCCGCCAGCGCGAACAGCAGCACCTCGACCGCCCGCCATCCCCCCAGGTGCCCCACCGCCCAGGCGGCGGCAATGATCCCCCCG
>JAVHLZ010000046.1 GCA_031081675.1 Armatimonadota bacterium | reverse complement strand
GACGGGAAGTCCCGCAGGGTTCGCGGTTAGCCGGTCTTCGCCTCTGTCGGACGCGGAACTGGCGACATGACCCTCTGCAAGCCAGGGAGGGACCGTGGGCGGTGTCGGACCCCGACGCGCGGCCGCGTTAGCTCACCGCTCGCGCGAGGAGGTCTGCGATCCTCGCTTCCACGGCGGGGGTCAGCTTCCTCAACGCGAATGCCACCGGCCACAGGTCGCCGTCGTCGAGGCGGGCGGCATCGGTGAATCCGAGCGTCGCGTACCGGGTCTTGAACTTCTGGGCGCTTTGAAAGAAGCAGACGACTTTCCCGTCCCGGGCGTAGGCGGGCATCCCGTACCACAGCCTGGGCGCGAGGGCCGGCGCGTGGGTCCTGATGATCGCATGAAGGCGGCGGCCCAGGGAGCGATCCGGTTCGGGCATCCGGGCAATCCGGGCCAGCACGGCGGCGTCCTCCTCCGCCCGGTCAGCCTCCGGTCCGCGGCGCGCGGCCGCCCGCAGCTCCCGGGCGCGTTCCCGCATTGCCGCGCGTTCCTCGTCCGTCCAGCCCGCCAGGGCCTTCGTGCGCCTGTGGGCGCGCGTGTGTGCTTTCTTCTTTGCAGATCCGGTCATGGCGCGCCTCCTCATCCCAGCGCCGGCGTGAAACCGGCGCGGCCGCCGAAACCTGCGTCATCGTCCCACGGGGGCGTTGCGTCGGACAGGCCCGGGCACGCCCCACACGGCCCCCAAAAATTCCGCCTCCAGGGACGACCCCGACCGCGTGGCGACGGGAGGGGTCTGACCCCAAAATTCACCTCCCGGTCGCCATGACGGGTCACACACAGACGACGTGGCCGAGGCCCGTGAGGCTGCCGGAGAGCATCAAGAGAACGCAGGAGGCGACGGCGGAAGCCACCGGTCTCCGGAGGCGTTTGCGGTCAGCCGGTCTTCGCCTCTGTGGGCTTGAACGTGAAGCGGTTGCCGCAGTTGCGGCAGCGCCACTTCTGGTTACCCTGGTCGTCGTGCCCCTGGTACTCGATGTGGGTGCTGTTGCAGGCGGGGCAGCGGGCCGGCGCCTTCATGCCCATGGCTGGCGGGCCTCCCGAGGCAGGCTTGTGGCGAGCCACGCAGACGTGGTCTCAGCCTCCCCGTCCAAATTCTACCACGGCGACCGCCGCGCGCCGTTCAGAGTTTCAGAACACCCCTGCCAGGGGCTCATGATAAGATACGTGCCGATGGGATGCGGTGGATCCTCCGGCCCACCGGCTGGTCCCGGCGGACGGTCTGGAGGGCTGACCGACGCTGACAGGTCTGGCGGATGCTGCGCGCCGACATGGCGCCGCCATCATCGGTCGTGATGTGTCCGTCTGCGGGTGCGCCGGTCGGGCCGGTGTCGCCGCCCACCCTGTCTACCCCCCGCGCCCGCGCGATGCTGGTCCTGTCCTGGCTGGCCGGCTTCAACTGCCGGGCGCCGCTGCTGGCCGCCGGGCCGCTGCTGCCGCTGGTGATCCGCGACCTGCACCTGTCGGCGACCGCCGCCGGAGCGCTGACCGGCGTCCCGCTGTTCGCCATGGCGGCGCTGTCGGTTCCGGGCGGTCTGCTGGTGGACCGCGCGGGTCCCTGGCGGGTCCTGATGGCCGCCCAGCTGGCCATCGCCGTGGGCGGGGGGTTGCGCGGCGCGGCGGGAGGGGCCCTGACGCTGCTGGTGCCGGCTGCGTTGCTGGGGGCGGGGATCAGCCTGTCCCAGCCGGCGCTGGCGCGCGTGTCCCAGGTCGCCCTCCCCGGCCGGGCGGCGGTGGCGACGGCAGTGTACGTCAACGGGCTGATCCTGGGAGTCCTGGCGGGCACCACACTCTCCACCACCGCCCTGCTGGCGCTGGTGGGCCCCGCGTCCTGGCGCGGGGTGTGCGCCCTGTGGGCCCTGCCCGGCCTGGCCGCGGCGGCCGGATGGGCGGTCCTGCGTCGGGCGGGCTCGCACGAGTCGCCCTCAGCAGTGGCGGCGCGATCGCCCGCCGGCTGGCGCGTCCCGGGGTTTGCGCCGGTGGTCGTGGCATTCGCGGCGCAGGCGATGATCTTCTACGGGGCGATCACGTGGCTGCCGGAGTTCTACGTCACCCGCGGCTGGTCGGTGGCCGCCGCCGCTGTCCCGGTGACGGCGGTGGCGGCGGCCTCGGTGGCCGTCAGCGTCCTGGCCCCGGTCCTGGTGGCGGCGTCCGGGGGCTATCGGACGCCGTTTGTGATCGCCGCGGCGCTGGCGGGAGCGGGACAGGTGGGCGTGGCGCTGGCTCCGGCCGCCGGCACAGCCTGGGGAGCGTTGATCGGGGCGGGGACCACCCTCGCGTTCGCCCTGGGCCTGGCGGCAGCCGCCGACCTGGTGCCTGCGGACCGGGTGGGCGCGGCCACGGGACTGATGCTGACCGCAGGTCACGGCGCCGCCACGGCCGCCCCCCTGCTGCTGGGCGCCGCCCGGGACCTCTCGGGAGGCTTCACCGCCGGGTGGGTGCTGATGGTCGGCGCGGCCGCCGCCCTGGCCGCGGCGGCCTGCCGCGTGCCAGAGGGACGCCGACAGCCGGGGCGTGCGGGAGACCGCTAGAAGCCTTCGTCGGCGACGGCCTGAAGTCTTCGCCCTCCGGACGCCTGGCCCGGGAGGGCGGACGCGGGGTCAGATTTTCAGATCGACGATCGCCGACACGCCTACCCCGGGCACGCGGCGGACCTGTTTCCAGGGCTCCAGGCTGTCCACCGGGACCAGGGCCCGCACCGAGAACGTCCCCTGGAAGTTGCCATCCAGCGCCGCCACCGCCTGGACCCGCGCCACGGCGTCCGCGGCGCCGGCCACCTGGGCCGCGCCGATGGTGGCGTTGCCCGGCGCGTTGATGCCGATGGACACGCTGAGGATGGGGACCACCTTGGTCGTCTGACGGGTCTGGGCGTCCCGGGCCTGCAGCATCTCGTTGATGAAGGTGTTCAGTGCCGGCGCGAACGCCCGTACGGCCATGCCGACCCCGATCACCTTGATCAGGCTCGCCGCACTGGCCCCGGACGGCGAGTCCCCCGAAGGGGCGGGCGGGGCAACCGGGCCGGAGGGGGAGGCCGAATGGCCCAGCACCTTGATCTTGCGGGCCAGGATGGTGCGGGTCGCCAGGACCGTCCCCTTGACCTCCACGATGTCTCCCGGCGCCAGCCGGTAGCGCCCCCCGTCCCGGTCCTTCTCCCGCTCCACCTCCACGTCCCGATGCAGGAACGCCGACCAGACGAGGTCGGTGGCGAACTCGCGGAAGCGGAAGGCCCCGTCGGCCGCGTTGACGCTGAGCACGATGCCCAGCACCTCGGCGCTGCGGCTGTCGGCCCGGGCCACAGTCAGCCCGGCCGTCGCCAGCGCGGCGGCCGCCACCAGCGCGACTGCCCCACGGCGCAGATGCGGCATGGTCGTACCTCCAGACGCCCGGTCGTTCACGCATCCCCGACATTCCCGCACCGGGGGCGCGCCAGACCCACGCCCCGGATGCGGGGCGCGGTCTCAGAGGCTCAGGGTGGGGCTGTGGGCAAAACCCAGGATGTTTTCGCACCACCGGGCCACCGCCAGCAGACGGCCGTCGGCGTGCGGCCCGGCCACCAGCTGGATGGCCACGGGCAGGCCCCCGCCCAGCAGGCCGCTGGGGACCGCGATGGCGGGAAACCCCCCGAACGACCACGGGGCGTTCAGCACCGGGTCACCCGTGGTGCCCTCGGTGAGGGGCGGGGCCGGCGTCGAGGCCGCCGGCAGCAGCAGGGCATCGTAGCGGGACAGGATCGGTAGCATCTCCTGGCGGAAGCGCTGCCGGGTGTGTTCGGCGTCCACGAACTCCACGCCGGTGATCTGCAGCCCGGTCTCGACCAGATCCCGGATGCGGGGCGGGTACTGGGCGGCATGCTGCGCAAACCAGGCGCGGTGGTACGCGGCGGCTTCCACCGCCAGCACCCGCCGCCCGGAGGCATCGATCTCGCGGCTGGAGGGCGGGAGGGCGATGTCGTCCACCCGGGCACCGGCGCGCGCGAGGGTGTCGGCCGCCGATCGGAAGTGGCGGAGTACATCCGGCGCGGCCACCTCCTCGACGAATGCGCGGGGGATGCCCAGCCGCGGCGACGCCGCCTCGGCCCCGGCCTGCGGGGGTGGGGGCGTCTCGGCCAGGGCCGCGAACGCCGCCGCCACGTCGTCCACGCTGCGGGCAAAGATGCCCAGGTGGTCCAGGCTCCACGACAGGGGCGTGACGCCCTCCAGGCTGACGGCCCCGTAGGTGCCCTTCAGGCCCACGATGCCGCAGTAGCTGGCCGGCCGCAGCGTGGACCCGATGGTCTGGGTGCCCAGGGCGAGGGGCACCATGCGGGCGGCCACCGCCGCCGCCGACCCGCTGGACGAGCCGCCGGGGGTGTGGTCCAGGTTCCAGGGGTTGCGGGTGGGGGCGGGGTCCGCGTAGGCGAACGGCGTTGTGGCCGTCTTGCCCACGATCACCGCTCCCGCCGCCCGCAGCCGCGCCACGCAGGCGGCGTCGCGCTCGGGCCGACGGTGGGCAAACGGAGGCGCCCCCGAGGTGGTGGTCAGGCCGGCCACGTCGATGATGTCCTTGACGCCCACCGGCACGCCGTGCAGCGGGCCCCGCAGACGGCCCACCCGCGCCTCCTGGTCCAACACCCGGGCGGCCGCCCGCGCGCCGTCGGCGTCCACCACGACCCAGGCCTGCAGGGAGGAGTCCAGCCG
>JAVHLZ010000045.1 GCA_031081675.1 Armatimonadota bacterium | reverse complement strand
CGTGGTCATCCAGCCCAACCCCATCACCGCCGACGAGCGGATGGGCCTGCAGGTGGGGGCGCTCACCGTGGTCACCGGGCGGGGCGCGGTGTCCCTGCACCAGGTGCCCCTGGAGCCGCTGGTGGCAGGCTGACACCCGGAAAGAGGAGGACGGCCGGGCAGGTCGGAACACTGTGGTCGCCTGGGGCCGCAGCCGGGCGCTGCGCCCCGCCCCGACCGATACGGGACCCGATGTCAGGTGATCGGAGGGCGCAGACCGTGAGTGTGTCCTCCCGACGGTGGATCGGACGTCCCCTGCGCAGGCGCGAAGACCCGCGCTTCCTGCGCGGAGAGGCCCGCTACATCGACGACCTGATCCTGCCGGGGACGGTCCACATGGCCGTGGTCCGCAGCCCCCTGGCCCACGGCGTCCTGCGTGCGGTCCGCACCGACGCCGCCGCCTCTCACCCCGGCGTGCTCGCGGTGGTGACGGCCGCCGACCTGGCGGGCGCCGTCCGGCCCGTGCCCCCCAACCCCGTGGAGGGCGCCCAGGTGGCGGCCGTGCCGCATCCGATCCTGGCAGCCGACCGCGTGCGCTACGTCGGCCAGCCCGTGGCGGCGGTCCTGGCGCGGAGCCGCGAGGAAGCTGAAGATGCCGCCGGTCTGGTCTCCCTCGACTGCGACCCCTTGCCGGCGGTGGTGGACCCCCTGGCCAGCCTCCAGGGCGCGGTGCGCCTGCACGACAGTCTGCCCGACAACATCCTGGTGCGGTGGAGCCGGTCATCCGGCGACGTGGACGGCGCGTTCGCCCGCGCCCACCGGGTGGTCCGCCAGCACTTCGTGATCCCCCGCCTGGCCGCCGTGCCCGTCGAGACCCGGGGAGCCGTCGCCTCCTACGATCCGGGCCGCGACCTGCTCACGGTGTGGATCTCCGCCCAGGATCCCCACCGGCCGCTGGCGGCGCTCAGCCGCGCCCTGGGACGTCCCGACGACCGGATCCGGGTGATCGTCCCCGACGTGGGCGGAGCGTTCGGCGCCAAAGGCCACGCCCCGCCGGAGGCGATCCTGGCCGCGCACCTGGCGATGCGCACCGGCCGCCCGGTGAAATGGGTGGAGGACCGCCGCGACAACCTGGCCGCCATGTACCAGGGGCGCGGGCTGGTGGCCGACGTGGAGGTCGCCTGCGATGCCTCGGGCCGCCTGCTGGCGCTGCGGGCCCGGCTGGTGGCCGACCTGGGAGCGTACCTGTACCCTCCCACCGCCCAGGTGCCGGTGACGACCGCCATGCTGCTGACCGGCGCCTACCGGATCCCCGCGGCCGCCGTCGAGCTGGTGGGCGTGGCCACCACCAAGGTCCCCACCGGACCCTACCGCGGCGCCGGCCGGCCGGAGGCCGCCTACCTGGTCGAGCGCACCGTGGATCTGGTCGCCCGCGACCTGGGGGTGGACCCGGTGGAGCTGCGCCGGCGCAACCTCATCCCCCCGCAGCAGTTTCCCTACAGGACGCCGCTGGGCTTCACCTACGACTCGGGCGACTACGCCCGCGCGCTGCGGCGGGCGTGCGAGCTGGTGGACTACGACCGCTGGCGCGCCGCGCAGGCCCGCGCTCGGGCGGAGGGCCGACTTGTGGGGGTCGGCGTCGCCGTGTACGTGGAGAGGGCGGGAGCCCTGCTGTGGGAAAGCGCGTCGGTCAGCGTCACCCCTGCGGGCCGGGTCATCGCGCGGGTGGGCTCCACGCCCACCGGGCAGGGACACGTAACCACGTTCAGCCAGATCGTCGCCGAGGTCCTGCAGGTGGACCCGGAGGCGGTCTCGGTGGAGATGGGCGACAGCGCCGTCGTCCCCCGGGGCGTGGGCACCTTCGGCAGCCGCTCCACCACCCTGGGCGGCTCGGCGCTGCTGGTCGCATCGCAGAAGGTGGCGGACAAGGCCACCCGCATCGCCGCCCACCTGCTGGAGGCGCCGGCGGCGGACGTGGTCTGGACCGACGGGCGGCTGCACGTCCGCGGGGCGCCCGAGCGGGCTCTGACCCTGGCCGATGTGGCCGCCGCGGCCTACCAGCCGGCCCGCCTGCCCCCGGACCTGGAGATGGGACTGGAAGCCAGCGCCGTCTTCCGGATGTCGGGGCCGGTCTTTCCTTCAGGCGCCTACGCGGCGGTGGTGGAGGTGGACCCGGACACCGGCGAGGTCCACGTCCTGCGGATGGTGGCAGTGGACGACGCCGGAACGGTGGTCAACCCCCTGCTGGCCGAGGGCCAGATCGCCGGCGGCATCGTCCAGGGCCTGGGCCAGGCGCTGCTGGAGGAGGTCGTGTACTCCGCAGACGGCCAGCTGCAGACGGCGACGCTGATGGACTACGCGGTGCCCCGGGCGGCGGGGATGCCGGAGCTGGTCGGCGAGTTCCAGCACACGCCGTCTCCGCTCAACCCGCTGGGGGCCAAAGGATTGGGCGAGGCGGGGACCACCGGTGCCCCGGCGGCGCTGGCCAACGCGGTGCTGGACGCCCTGGCCGCCCGCGGCATCGTTCATCTGGACCTGCCGCTGACTCCCGCGAAGATCTGGCGGGCACTGCGCGGGCGAGACATCGGATAGACGTCCGTCAGGGCCCCCCGCAGGGCGGCCTCGCCCCGGCGGGGAAACCTCCACCGGCGATGCTAGCCGCCGTCCTGTACCGGTTCGGCCGGCCCCTGCGCCTGGAAAACCGCCCCCGGCCCCGGACCCGGGGCGAGCAGGTCCTGGTGCGGGTGCGCGGGGCCGGCGTCTGCCACAGCGACGTCCACATGGCCGACGGGGAGTTCGCCGGCGTGCGCCTGCCCCTGGTGCCCGGCCACGAAGTGGCCGGCGAGGTCCCCGAGATGGGTCCGGTCCTGGTGTACGCCAGCTGGGGATGTGGCCGCTGCCAGTGGTGCCGGCAGGGCGACGAGCAGCTGTGCCCGGACGGATTGGACGCCGGCTGGACGGCCGACGGCGGCTACGCGGAGTGGATGGTCGTCCCCTCCCGCCGCTACCTGATCCCGCTGGGCGACCTGGACCCGGTGCGGGCGGCGCCGCTGGCGGATGCGGGCGTGACCCCTTACCGCGCCGTGCGCCGGGCGCTGCCGTGGCTTGAAGGTGGCGGCCCGGCGGTGGTCATCGGGGTGGGCGGGCTGGGCCAGTTCGCCATCCAGTACCTGCGGCTGCTGGCCGGAGCGCGCGTGGCCGCGGTGGACCGCAACCCGTCCAAGCTGGCGGTCGCGCGAGGGCTGGGGGCGGACACCGCCGTGCTGCCGCGGGACGCCCGCCGCCTTCCCCCGGCCCGGGCGGTCTTCGACTTCGTCGGGTCCCGGGCGACCCTCGCCCTGGGAGCGCGCCTGCTGCAGCCCGGCGGGATCCTCGTTCAGGTGGGGGCCGCAGGCGGCCACCTGCCGTTCGGGTTTGACACGGTGCCCTCCGAGGCCCACCTGACCACGTCGGTGTGGGGGTCTATGCGGGAGCTGTCCGAGGTGGTGGACCTGGCCCGGCAGGGGAAGATCACCTGGCACGTGGAGACACTGCCGCTGGCCCAGGTCAACGAGGCCCTGCGCCGCGTCCGCCGGGGCCAGGTGCGCGGGCGGTTGGTATTGGTGCCACAATCCGATACAGCAACGCGACACTAACCCCCCGCAAAAGGACCACGCCGCGTCCGTTAAAAGTTCGGAAGACTCTCAGTCGAAGCGATTCCTAAGGATTGACCAATTATTGAGAAAGTGAGTGAAATTCCTCTTCGAATCTACAGAATCCCCGAAGGAATCCTTCTTCAAACTGTCCCTTTGATTCTTCAAGAGACCTCGAGTTTCCCAGAGTTCGCCTTTCTCGTTAATACACAGGTAGACATGATACCTTTCCTTACGGCCGTGGACTGCGTGGAGGCGCTTGTACAACTCTTTGGGCGGTATCACAACGACCCAATCCAAATGCCAAGGCCGCCGAGGGTCGTTACCCGAGATCGCCAAGATCCACAGATTGGCCTTACTCTCCCTAAGCTCTCTCCCCCGCAGCGAAAACCAGCTGAAAGCTCTCCATCCATCAACCGGATAGTTCTGCGACAGTTTGACCTGTAACGACATAAAGCTCTGCCCCCGGGTGACCAACAAGTCGATACCGGCATCCCGTGCGGGAACCCACAACGTAACATGAGGCAGGCGTTGTTCTATCTCCCGTCCGACAAGAAACTCTCCAGCATGCACAGTAAAGATGGGTCTCATCGCGATCCCCTTCAGCCGCGACGTCTCCGCCAAGGTCACGATTTCAGTGTACTTAATTGCCCGATTCTTAGATTCTTAGACTAGAACACGGGCGAATTATGCCCCACGGGTGGACATCAATCTGGCAGCCGGGGTTCGCTCAGAATAGCCTGGTCAGGAGATGCTCTCCGGATCCGTGTGCAGTGAACTCACCTCCTCCGGGCTGAACTTATTGAGCCTGATGATCCGAGCGCGGGCGCGCACCATGGGCGGCACCGCCATCAGCGCGTGCGCCTCGCTCTCCGCCTCGACGATGGCCCACCCGCAGTGGACGCCGGACTTGCACCCCCAGTCAAAGTTGTACAGGTAGCCCATGGCCCTGACCAGCTGCAGCAGCCGGGCGCAGTCCTTCGCATCGTGCGGCGACTCGATCAGGTACCGGTCCACCGTCAACACTCCCCTCTGAGGTCCCGCCGGTCCGACCCGACAGATGCCCGGGCATCAGGTCACCGTCCGCGGAGCCCAGACGCCGGGACATTCTCAGCGTAGACTACGCTGCCGCCCACCAGTCCCCTGCACAGGTCGGGCC
>JAVHLZ010000044.1 GCA_031081675.1 Armatimonadota bacterium | reverse complement strand
CCCGGAGCGCAGACCAGCCGCTCCGGAAGAACCACTGGGCGGAAACCGCGGGAGCCCTCCCGCCCCGCCATCGGGCGGGAGGGGCAGGATCAGCCGATGACGCGGACCTTCGTGGCCTGCGGTCCCTTCTGCCCCTGGACGGGTTCGTACTCCACCTTCTGCCCTTCGGTGAGCGTGCGGTACCCGGTGCCCTCAATCCCGGTGTAGTGCACGAACAGATCCCGGCCGCCGTCGTCGGGCGTGATGAACCCGTAGCCCTTCTCGGCGTTGAACCACTTCACCGTTCCTGTAGCCATCGACTGCACCCCTGCCCTTCGTTCTGAACTGTCCGGCAGCCTGCGCCGGACGCCGATCCGCCACAGCATTCCCCATCCCCGCCCGCCACTCCTGCCAGGCGGACCCACCCCCCGCCGGCGCGGCCCCGCCCACGGGGCCGTGGGGACCAAGGATGAGCGAATGTGAACTACCGTCCGAAGACCTCCGGCTGGGCACCGGCCAGTGTCGCGAAGTCCACCCTCCACCGGCCGGCGGCGTCCCGCACCGCGGCCCCCGTTGCCGTGGTCCGGCGCGCGGTGCCGTCCACCACCACGTCCGCCGTCCACCGGATCACGGCCCGGTCTGCCTGCACGCGGACCTCCAGGCCGCTCAGGACGACATTCCGCAGCCGGCTGCGCAGCAGAGGCTGCGGCCAGCCCGGGGGGAGGTTGACCAGGAACGCCTCGGCCCAGGCCGGTGCCAGGGGATGGGTGGGATGGCGGAAGGCGTCGTAGACCTGAATGAGGGCGTTGGCCACCAGCTCCCTGTCCGACGCCGGGTAGCCCTCGAAGATCCCCGCCGCCGCCCCCCGCTGGACGGCATCGAACGCCCAGTGCCAGGGAGGCACGTCCACAAACGCCGACGGCACCTGGGCCCCCGCCACCCCGCCCAGGGCCAGAACCACTCCGACTGCCGCAACGACTCGCACGGATGTCGCCTCCCTGCGCCCGGCCGCGGCTCAGTCGTCCAGTCCCAGGCGCCCCTCGGTGTATCCGGCCACCACGCACTGGCCGGCCGGGACCCAGCGCAGGCGGCCCTCGTCGCTGGCCACCAGCAGGCGGATGTCGCCCCCGGACGAGTCGATGGCGTACACGTCCCGGGGCCGGGAGTGGTCGAAACGATCCACCCCGATCACCCGCACCCGCATGGCCCGCCCTGCCCAGATCATCGTTCGCCCCCCCCCGCGCCTAGTGCCCCGCAGGTGCGCCCGCGGCCCGCCGCCCTCCGCCGGGGCGTCCGGGAAGGCTGTTCGCTCCCCCCGGCGCGGTCCTCCTTCCACCCCTTGAGGCGGCTGCAACCCCCATGCTATACTCCGGCCCAAGCATGTCGGGCGGAGGGTATCATGATCGTGGTGCCACTGAGGATTGTGTGTATCTTCGCCGCCGTCCTGCCCCTCACGGTACTCTCTCTGCGCGCCCTCCGGGTCTCCGCCCGCGATGAGCTGGTTGCCGGCATCTTCCTCACCGCCGCCTACGCCCTGCTGGCTTCCGGGCTTGCCGCCGCCATCCCGTAGGACCACCACGTCCCGCGCGAACACCCGTACCTCTTGACCTTGCTGGAAATCCGGCACATTGTGAATACGGAGGGCCAGAGCCGGCCCGTCCCCCGGCGAGACGAAAGGAGGTGAGGTCACATGGTGTGGGCGAACGTGGTGAACGCAGTCGTCGGGCTGTGGTTCATCCTGGCACCGTTCGTCCTGCGGTTCTCTGATCGCACCACGCCGATGTGGCTGAGCATCCTCGGCGGTGCTATCCTCCTGATCCTCGCCGGCTGGGCGGCCCTCAGCGAGTCGGCCCGCCGCCAGACCTGGATCCAGTACGTCAACGGCCTGGTCGGCATCTGGTTCATTGCCTTCCCCTACGTCTACAAGCTGGGGGAGGTGGCCCACGTCACCTGGACCTCGGTCGTGGGCGGGCTGATCGCGCTGGTCCTGAGCGCCTGGCTGGCATTCAGCGTGCTGCCCAAGGAGGCACGCGCCAAGTCCTAGGCACGATCCGCGGGGCGGCCGGCTCTGGCCCCGTCCCCCCACTGTGTTTTCCCCCGGGCGCACAGGGCGTGGTCGCGCGGGAGACCCTCGCACGTCACACCACACCCACAGCAGCGTGCCGGTGCCGAAGGGTCCCGCACGGACGTGACGGCGTGAAAAAAACGACCGGCGCCAGCCAGGCGTGGCGCCGTCGGGGGGACGACACGGCACCTGAGAAGGGCCCCTTTTACGCCGCCTGGCCGGCAGCCGGCCGGAGAGCCCGCGTCGCGACCGGCGTCCCCACGCCGACCACGAGCCCTGCGGCCAGACCGGCGAGGACCAGCGGCACCGCCGGCAGGGACAGGCCCCACACGGCGTCCACCGAGCACCGACCCGCTCCGGTCAGGGCCAGGGCCATGGCCACCGCCATGTTCACCAGCGCGTGCTCAGCGCCTCCGGCCTGCACCCACAGGCCGTGATCCCAGTGCACCCGCACGATGGCGGTGGCCATGACGGCGGTCAACAGCGCCCCTGCCACAGGGGTCGCCGCTCCCAGGGCGAGCAGCAGACCACCCAGGGTCTCTGCCGCCCCCGCCACCGCCGCCCACAGGCGTCCGGGCCGCAACCCGACGGACTCCATCCACCGGCCCGTTCCGGCGAGCCCGTGCCCGCCGAACCAGCCCGCCAGCTTCTGGAGCCCGTGGCCGACGAACAGGAGGCCGGTCACGCCGCGGAGGACCACCAGACCCGCATCCGCGAGCATGGTCCACCACCTCCTTTCGTCAGTGTCGCCCAGCCGAGTGCCCGGGCCTGGTCCGGGGCGTCCGGGAGTGCGCCGGCCGGGGCCGCCGCCGCACTCCCGAGATCCTGCTCCCGGTCAGGCCCGGACCATCTCGACCTCGACCGGAATCTTCTTGGGCAAGGCCTCCTGGCTCACCGGAATGGTGATCTCCAGGATCCCGTCGTGCCACCGGGCCCTGATCCCTTCGTCCCGCAGGCCCTCGGGCAGCGTCAGGCTCCGCTCGAAGGGGCCGTACTCAATCTCCCCGAAGATCCGGTCGTCGGCCGGCACCTCCGGCGCAGGCCGCGTCCCCTTGATGGTCAGGGTGCGCCCCGCCAGGGAGATGTCCACGCTCTTCGGGTCCACCCCCGCGAGCTCCGCCCGGACGACCAGCTGCCCGTCCTTGTAGTAGGCCTCGCAGGCCGGACGGAACCCGGTGGTCTCGGCGGTCTCGCCCGAGAAGACCCGATCGAACAGGTTCATCAGGTCCCGCTGGAGCTCAAACAGCTCCTCGAACGGGCCCATCCGCCGAGCCAGCATGGTGTCCACCTCCCTTCTCACCCTGATGTCGGGCCCGCCCCGCCCCGCCGGGCGGGCACACCGTCATCCGTCACCGATATGTAGCCCGGCCCGCCCGGACTTGTCAAGGGGTTTGCCTTGACAGATCTCACGGCTGCCCGCCTCTGTCTACAATGGTACTGGGGTCTTGTATGTGAGCGCGCCTCCGGGGAGGGATTGTGGATGGTCGAACCTCACCTTGTGGACGCGCTGATGTCCCTGGACCGTGACGATGTCCTGTCGGTATCCCTGGACACCGATCCGACCCGCCCCGAGCACCAGGGTCCGTCACCCGCGTTCCGCATCTGGGCGCGCACCGAACTCCGCCGGCTCATCGACACGCTGCCCGCTTCCCACCGGCGCACCGTCGCCGATCTGGCCGGGCGGGTCCTGGACCGCCTGCGCCGCCGGATCCCCGGCCGGGGAATCGCCATCTTCGCCACCGACGGCTTCTGGCAGGAACATGTGCTGCCGGTCCCGGTGCCTTCACGGGTGCGGTTCGGACGTCCCGACCTGATGCCCCTGCTGTGGGCGATTGACGAGTATGAACCCTACGCCATCCTGGCCGTGGACCGCGAACACGCGCGGGTCGTGCTCGCCCACCTGGGGCGGGCCACCGTAGTCGAGAACACCGCCCTGCACCTGGATACCCGCGACTGGCGGTTCAAGAACGGCCGGCCCCCCACCTTCGCCCGGCGGATGGGCGCGGCCGCCAGCCGGGGCGTGCAGAGGGATGCGTTCGACGCGCGGCAGGAGGAATGGGTACGCCGGTTCTGGCGCGGGGTGGCCGAGTCCGCCGCCGACTTCCTGCGCTCCCGGCGCATCGAGCGGCTGATCCTCGGCGGCCCGGAGGAGGCGGCCCACGCCGTGCGGGACCTCCTGCCCGAGTGGGCGCGGGAGCGGGTGGTGGCGCTGGTCCCGCTGCCCTCCCGCGCCTCCGAGGCGGAGATCGCGGCCCGGACCCTGCCCGTGGCCGAACACCATGAACGGCAGCTGGAGCAGGCTCTGGTGCAGGACGTACTGGAACGCGTCCGGGCCGAGGGCAACGCGGTGGTGGGCCGCGCCGCGACGCTGCAGGCGCTCCAGCAGGGTCTGGTCCAGACGCTGGTCGCCGACGTGGGGCTGGCGGGGCCGGTGGGGCAGTGCAGGCGGTGCGGCCACGTCCGGGCGGTGGAGGGAGATCGCTGCCCGGTGTGCGGCGGTCCGGTGGAGGGTCAGGACATCGCGCAGCTCCTCCCCGCCCTCACCCGGCGCGCCGGCGCCCGCCTGGAACTCGTCACGGGACCGGCGGCGGAGCTCTTGCGCCCCCACGAAGGCATCGGCGCCCTGCTGAGGTTCGACCCGACGGCGTGACCGCACCCGGGTGTCACGCGCCGCGGGAGGGCGCCGGCCCCGGCGGGGCGGACGAGCCCCGCCGCGTCCGCGTCCCATAGGTCTCCTCGGCGCACACCCGGGAGCAGAAAGGGTCGCCGTGGCGCACCGCCAGCGGCGGCAGCGGGCGTCCGCACCTCTGGCAGACCTGGCGGCCGCGGCCGGTCCGGTCCGGGCGGGCCGACGATGTCGTGGTCATGACGCATCCCCCGCCGCACGCGCTGCCGGCTCCGCGGTCAGCCGCGGGCGGTCAGCTCCAGCGCCTCCCGCAGCTGGGCGGCCCGGTCGGCGGCCAGCAGGTGGGTGAGGCGCCCACCCCGGACGTGGCCCACACCGAGGACCGCGTCGTCCAGGGCGAGGGCGACAAGCCCGTCCGAGGCGTCGACCCGCATCCCCTGGCCGGCGAGCAGACGGATCCATCCGGCTGGGTCGAGCGCCAGCCTTCGGGATCGGATCCGGTCGCCCAGATGCTGGGCCAGCCAGCTGGTGGGACGGTATCCGTCCCGCCCCCAGGCGGCAAAGGCCCGCAGGCCGCACCCGACCAGCCTGCCGGGCCACCGGGGCCGGGCCAGCGCCGCCGGCCACGCCCGGCAGCGGTGCATCCAGATGGTACGCGACGCGACCAGGAATTCCTGGTCCGCCAGGACCGCGGGGTCCACCTGGAACTGGTCGCAGAGGGCCGCCACCGCCCGCTCGACGCGGCGCTGCGCCTCCTGGGGATCCAGCGGGGTCCCCGGAAACACCCGGGGCGGCGGGGCGGGCGGCGCGCCGCTGTCCTTCCCCTTCCGGAGGGCCACCACGAACAGCCCGCCCGAATCCAGGTGATGCGGGTACACCCGCACCGCGTGCCGCAGCCGGGCGTCGAACACCGCATCCCCGAAGGCTGTCACGCCGGAGGCGTGCGGCACGGGCAGGTCCAGGGATTCCACCTCCAGGTCCGGAACCTCCCGCAGGATCCGGTCCACCACCGCCTCGTTTTCCTCCGGGGCGAAGGTGCAGGTGGCGTAGACCACCAGGCCTCCCGGCCGCACCACGGCCAGGGCGCGGCGCAGCAGCGCCGCCTGGAGGGAGGCCAGCCGCATCCGCGCAGCCCGCCCGGGATCCCGGTGGACGCGCGGATCATCCCGCAGGTTTCCTTCGGCGGTGCACGGCGCGTCCACCAGGGCCGCGTCGCAGACCGCCTCGGGCGGCATCCGGCGGGCATCGGCCTGCGCCATCAGGACGTTGAGGCAGCCCAGGCGCTGCACGTTGGCCACCAGCGCCCGCACCCGCGCCTCGCTGAGGTCGACCGCCGCCACGGTGGCCTCCGGCAGCAGGTCGGCCAGATGGGTGGTCTTGCCGCCGGGCGCCGCGCACAGGTCGGCGACCAGGGCCGGCCGGTCGCGGGCCACCGCCAGCGCCGGCAGCGCCATCACCGCTTCCTGGATGTAGAACAGGCCCAGCCAGTGCTCGACGGTCTTGGAGATGGGACAGGGCTCGCTGTCGACCCGCAGGACGGCGGGCAGCCCCTCCACCGGGTGCAGGCGGAATCCGCGGGCTTCCAGGCGCGCCGCCAGCGCCGCCGGAGTGATGCGGGTGGTCTGCACCCGGATGGTGCGCGGCTGAGGCCGGCCCGCGGCGGCCCAGAACGCCTCCCAGTTGTCGATGATCGGTCGGTAGCGCTCCCAGAGCATGCCTCTCCCACCATACCGGGAGGGGGCCGCCCCGGGAAGGCTGCCGGGACGCCGTCAGGCGGTGCGCCGCAGGGACGACGGAGAGGCGACGGCCGGCACCACCACCGCCACCTGGTCGGCGCGGTACATGCGCTCCACCCGCCCGGCCCCGTCTGCCAGCGCCACGGTGACCACCCCGTAGGGCTCGACGACGCGGACGACCGACGCCTCAGGCCGGCCGGGCTCGACGAGCACCTGGACGCGCAGGCCCGGAGCCAGGGGCAGGCCGTGATGGTCCGGGAGAAACGGCTGTGCGGGCATGAACGTATCCTCCCTCGCTCGGGCAGGGTCGGAGACTTCAGGGGTATCCTGCCCGCCC
>JAVHLZ010000043.1 GCA_031081675.1 Armatimonadota bacterium | reverse complement strand
GGGGACAGACCCCCACGGCCTCCGGGTGGGGACAGACCCCACGTGGGGGCAGACGTCGCCGGTCCACCGGAAGGTCCGGCAGAACCATCGTCTATTGGGGCTAAAGATTTCCTGCCGCGGGCATGCCCTGGGTACGGGCGAGAGTCTGCGCAGAAAGCCGGGCGGATGGAGCCCCGCAGGTGTTGGCCTGGTGTCGAGAATGCGCGCGCGGCTGATGCTGTTGATCCTGCTGATCACCCTCCCGGCGGTGGGGATGGTCACCTACGACTTCGTCCGGGAGCGACATCGCGCCGCGGCCGAAGCCCGCGGCGAAGCCCTCCGGTATGCCCTGCTGGCTTCCCGGGACGTGGAGAATCTGGTGGAAACCACCGGCGCCGTTCTGGCCGAGCTGGCCCAGCTGCCGGACGTCCGCTCGGCGCACCCCACCCGCTGCCGCGCCCTGCTCGAGGCGCGCCTGAGCCGACACCCGTACTATGCCAACCTGGGCGTCATCGGACCCGACGGCCTGCTGCGGTGCAGCGCGCTGCCGTTCACCCCGCCGGTCGACCTGTCCGACCGCGCCTACTTCCAGCTGGCCGTGAGCACCCGCAGCTTTGTCATCGGTGACTACCAGGTGGGACGGGTCACCGGCCGGAAGACCCTCAACTTCGGCTACCCCCTGGTGGACGACCAGGAACGGATCCAGGGAGTCGTCTTCGCCGCCCTGGACCTGGGCTGGCTCGACGATGTGGCCGCCAATATCGCCACCGCCCTGCCCCAGGATGCGACCCTCACCCTGCTGGACCGGGAAGGCAGAGTCCTCGTGCGCCGGCCGGACCCGGATCGGTGGGTGGGCAGGACGGTCCCGGAGGCACCGCTGCTGGCGGCCATGGTCTCCGGCCCGACCGAGGGCACCGCGGAGGCGCAGGGGTTGGACGGGCGGGTGCGGTTCGTGGGCTACCGCCAGCTCCGGGCGGGGGTGGGCCGCACGCTGTACCTCAGCGTCGGCATCCCGCGGCAGGTGGCCCTGGGGCCCGTCAACGCCGCTTTCACCAGCAACCTGGCCACCCTCTTCCTGGTGGCGGTGGCGGGGTTGGTGGCGGCGTGGGCGATGGGTACGCGGCTGATCCTCCAGCCCGTGGACGCGCTCACCTCCACCGTCCGGCGCCTGGCTGCCGGCGACCTCAGCGCCCGGACCGGGTGGCGGGGCGGGCCGGGTGAGGTCGGCGAACTGGCGCGTGCCTTCGACGAGATGGCCGGAACGCTGCAGCGCCGCACCGCCGAGCGGGAAGCTGCCGAAGCCCAGATCCTCCGCCAGCTCCACACTCTGACGGCGCTGTACGCGGCCGCCCAGAAACTCACCGGGTCCCTGGACAGCCGCGTGCTGGCCGACGATGTCGTCAAGTCCTGCGTCGCCTTCGGCGCCTCCCTGGCCTGGGTCGGCCCGGCGGACCCGGACGGCGTGGTGCGGCCGGCGAGCCGGTTCCCCGCGGACTCCCCTTACCTGGACGGCATCGTCGTCCGTTGGGACGACTCCCCGGCCGGCCAGGGCCCCGTGGGACGGTGCATCCGCAGCGGGGCCCCGGCGGTCGTCGAGGACGTGGACGCCGACCCCACTTTTGCGCCCTGGCGGGACCGTACCCGCGCCTTCGGCTACAGGACCGTGGCCGCTTTCCCCCTGGTGGCCCGGGAGCGGCCGTTTGGAGTCCTCGCCCTGTACGCGGCCGCACCGGGATTCTTCACCCCCGAGAGGGTGGAGTTCTTCCAGGCCTACGCCCACCTGGCCGCGGCCGCTCTGGACAACGCCCGCCTGTTCGAGGAAACCGAGCAGAGCCTGCGCCGCCTGCAGGCCCTGCGCACCATCGACGTGGCGATCACCAGCAGCCTGGACCTGCGGGTGACCCTGGACGTGCTGCTGGACCAGGTGATCACCCAGCTGCGGGTGGACGCGGCGGCGGTCCTGCTGCTGAATCCGCATTCCCAGCACCTCGAGTGCGGGGCCGCGCGGGGGTTTGCCGGGGACGAGATCCGCCGTGTTGCCCTGCGCCCTGGAGAGGGCCACGCGGGCCGGGCGATCCTCGAACGGCGCACCGTCGTGGTGCCGGACCTGCGCGCGAGCCCTGACACAGTTCATGCGGGCGTCGGCCCGGCCGAGGCATTCGTGGGCCACTGCGCGGTGCCTCTGCTGGCCAAAGGACAGGTCAAGGGGGGCCTGGTGGTCTACAGCCGACTTCCCCTCGACCCCTCTCCCCGGTGGATGGAGTTTTTGGAGACCCTGGCGGGCCAGGCGGCCATCGCCATCGACAACGCCGCGTTGTTTGCCGACCTCCAGCGCGCCAACCTCGACCTGAGGCTGGCCTACGAAACCACCCTGGAGGGATGGTCCCGGGCCCTGGACCTGCGGGACCGGGAAACCGAAGGTCATACCCAGCGGGTGGCCGACCTGACCGTCCGCCTGGCGCGCGCCCTGGGCGTGCCGGAGGAGGAGATCGTGCACATACGCCGGGGGGCGCTGCTGCATGACATCGGCAAGATGGGAATCCCTGATGCCATCCTGCTCAAGCCCGGCCCCCTCACCGAGGACGAGTGGGCGGTCATGCGACGCCACCCCGACCTGGCCCGCCAGCTCCTGTGGCCGATTGCCTACCTGCGGCCGGCCCTGGACATCCCCTACTGCCATCATGAGCGCTGGGATGGCACCGGCTACCCCCGCGGGCTGCGCGGCGGCGAGATCCCCCTGGCGGCCCGGATCTTTGCCGTGGTGGACGTGTGGGATGCGCTGCGCTCCGACAGGCCCTACCGGCCGGCCTGGCCCGCCGAGCGGGCCCTGCAGTACATCCGCGAGCAGGCGGGCCGGCAGTTCGACCCCGAGGTGGTCCGCGCTTTCGTGCAGATGATGGAGGGGGAGCCGGCCGACGTCGACCCCGTCGGGGTCAGTCGGCCCCGTGGATCCGCACAGGAGACGTAGGGTCCGCCTCACCCGGCGGGCCGGCGCCGTCTATGTCGAGGCGGGCCTCCACCCACCGGTTCAGCCCGTGCAGAACCGCCCGCGCCACCGCCCATCCGCCCTCACCGGAAAGGATGGCGGTGCCCGACAGGAACGTCTCTTCCCGCCCGCAGCCGCGGGTCATGGTCACCACCACCAGAGGGTGCCTCCCGGACCGGACCTCGGTCACCGCGTCTACGGTCATTTCTGACGCGTCGGGAATGAAGGCCCGCACGGCACGCAGGGTGGCCTCGGCCACCGCCTCCCGCCACTTTCCGCCGCCGGAGGCGCTGGCCACTCCCTCCGCCTGGTGACTTCTGTAGCTCAGGCGCACCCGGGCCGCCGCCGCCTCGCCTGCCGTCCACCGCACGTCGTCAATGCGCAACCGCCCGCTCATGACCGTCCCACCGCAGGGCGTGTAGCACCTGCCGTGCCGCAGATGTGACGCCTCGACGAAAAAACACCGGGGATGCGGCCAGAAGTCAAGCCACACTCTTTGCAGATCCGATTCGCGCGGGCCGCGATAGCACGCAGCCGTACCGGCAGCAGTCGCCTTCGCGATGCGTCTGCTGCGGAACTGCTCCTCCCCTGCTCGCCCGAAAATTCAGCAGCATCCCGCGTGCCGGGAGATTCCCGGCCCCGAGAGGACATCGGTGCCCCGGGCTCAGGGCCCCCGGGCCGCTACCGAAGGGCAGGGGTGAGGGAGAGCCGGACCTGGACGGGGCCTCCGGGACTGGAGGCCAGCCGCAGCTGGTAGCCCACCTCGTGCACACCAGGCGGGCCGCTCAGGACAGGCGATCGGTCGCCCACCCGCTGCCAGGTCCCGCCCGCGGCCCGCCACAGCACATCGGCTCCGGCCGCGTCGGCCACCAGCACCCAGGGGATGTTGCTCTTGACCACCACCGTGCCGTCGGCCACGCCGGCCGAGGTGACCTGCACTGTCGTGGCGCCCTCCAGACGCTGAACGGGAGAGACCTGGATCGAGACCGTCATCGCCGCCGCCCGGGCGCCAGCGGGCATGAGCCCCCATGCCACCAGCGCCCCCACGGCGCCCCACGCCTTCCACCGCCTGTCCATGACCGCCCCTCCTCCTTCGGCAACCCGGCTGACTCGCGAACTACGTTGGCGGTTGGAGGCTGAAGGTTGAAGGTGGGAAAGCCCGCATCTTTCAACCTTCACCCGTGGACCTTCAACGCCTTCCGGAGTCCCGTGGCTTTGCGTCCCCGCCTCGCGACGGGTTTGCCCTTATCGGGATGAGGACCGGGCCTCACCCGTCCTGCGGCTCCTGGCCGCCACCACCTCCCGGGAAAAACTCAACGCCCGCACGTTCCTTGAGGCGGGCGCCGCGTCTAACAACACTGCGCCCTCACCTTCGGCAACCCGGCTGACTCCCGGACGGCGGTGAAGGTTGAGGGTTGAAGGTCGAAGGGGAGCGGCCTTCCACCGTGGACCTTCAACGCCGTCGAGAGTCCCGTGGCTTTGCGTCCCCGCCTCGCGGCGGGTTTGCCTTTATCGGTATGAGGACCGCGTCTCGCGTATCCTGTTTGGCCTGGCTACCCGGACAGGTCCTCCGGCCCGTCCTTTATGACTGTACAGCAACTCCCATGCCGGTGTCTTGCCTCGGAGTTCCATCGACCTTCCCCAGTGTTCTCCCTTCTCGCTACTCCCACTCCACGTGGGGCCGCGCTGGCCCGTCATGCTCCCACGCCGCCGGAGCCTGATGGTCCAGGCCGGCCGGCGACTTGTTGAACGATCCCTGCTCGGCCCGGGCGGTGGGGTTCTCAGGCCGCGCCGTACCGGCGGCCGGGACGAGGCCCAGCAGGACAACACCGATCAGGACCGCCACCACTGCCGCGCGCATGATCATCCCTCCTTTCCGTGATGAGGTATCACTCGGCGGGTCGATCCGATGCCCAGGGAGAAATTCACCGGGATGTGCAGGCCGTGCCGGCGAGCGTACATCTCCGCCGCCAGGGCCTGCAGCCGTCCGTCCAGCGTCAGGTCGGCCTCGGCGTGCAGTCGGACCACCAGCGGCAGCAGGTCCAGCAGAGCCGGCGGCCGTCCCAGACTGACGGCCAGCTCCACGGCCATGCGGGCGTACCCCAGGGCCACGGCCAGGTCGTCGGCCCGCGACGCGTCTGCGGCCACCAGGAGAGCCTGGAGGTAGGTGTCGGGGTCGGTGAGGGACTCGGCCGTATCAATCACCTCCAGGGTCTCCACCAGGGACCCCACCCAGTCGCCCCGCAGCAGCTGCAGGCGGGCCCGCTCCACTCGGATGCGGGCCCGCGGCTCACCCAGGGCGGCCTTTTCGTCCCCGGCCTGGCCCAGGGCCGCCTCGGCTGCATCGAACTCGCCGCGATCCCCGTGCACCCAGCCCAGGTTGTGCAGCGCGTCCGCCGCCTGGGAGGCCATCCCCGCCTCCAGGTAGGCGGCCCGGGCCTCCCGGAACAGCTTGGCGGCCTCGTCAAACGCCCCCAGGTAGCGCTCGGCCAGCCCCAGGTTGTACAACGCCTGGGCGATGGCGCGGGGGCGGCCTCCCTCTTCGGCCAGCAGCAGCGCCTGGCGGCCGGCATCCCACGCTTCGCGGATCCGCGATGCCTGGTAGAGGGCGGCGGTCAGGTTGGCGTACAGGCGGGTGAGGCGGCCGTGGCGGTCCAGATGGTCGAGGCTGACCAGCTCCACGGCCTTGCGGAAACAGGCGGCGGCTGCGTCGGCGTCGCCGGCCTCCAGGGCGCACGCCCCGGCCCGCCCCCACAGCTTGGACGCTTCATCGGGATCGGCAGCCTCGGCCAGCTCTGCCGCCCGGGCGTAAAGTGGATACGCCTGGGTCATTCGCCCCTGAGTCCGAAACCGCAGCGCCGCTGTCTCCAGCCTCCTGACTTCGGGACCCGCGTCCATCGGCTCGCCCCCACACGCATGCACGCCCACCTCCTCCCGAAGATGGGCGTGCATGCCTGTCCGCAGCCATCCTCACCTTCGGCAACCCGGCTGACTCCCGGACGGCGTTGAAGGTTGAAGGTCGAAGGGGAGCGGCCTTCCACCATGGACCTTCAACGCCGTCGAGAGTCCCGTGGCTTTGCGTCCCCGCCTCGCGGCGGGTTTGCCTTTATCGGTATGAGGACCGCGTCTCGCGTATCCTGTTTTGTGGAAGACGCCTCGCGGACGTCCCCCACCCCACGGTCAGCAAGATCCGTGCCGCGGCCCACCGGGCGCCGCCCGGAGGGGTCGTTGCCTTGACGATGCCGGCGGACCGGCCGTATCGTGAAGGCCGTGGCGATCTTCGACAGTCACCTGCACCTGATCACCGCCGACATGCTGCGGCGGCAACGGGACCGCCTGCCCGCCTATAGGCAGAAGGCGGTCCAGGCGGCGACGGTACGCGGCAAGTCCTACGACGACAGGCTGGCCGAACTCGATGGCAAAACCCTGGAAGATCACGCGCGGTACTGGCTGGCCGAGTTCGACGCCGCCGGGGTGGAGGCCGGCGCCTTCATCGCGGTGGGGGAAGCCAACGAGGAACTGGCCGCGTTCGTCGCCCTCAACCCCCGCCGCCTGTTCGGCTGGGGGTCGCTGGCGGACCCGCGCCACCCGGACGCCGCGCGCACCGTCGCCCGGTTCCGCGCCCTGGGCCTGAGCGGGCTGAAGCTGTATCCGCCCATCCAGCGCTTCCACGCCAACGACAGGATCCTGTATCCCGTCTACGAGGCGGCGGCGGAACACGGCCTGCCCGTTTTGTTTCACTTCGGCATCACGGTGGGCAGCTTCTACGACCTGACCTACGCCAATCCTCTCTCCCTGTCGGCGCCCGTGAAGGAGTTTCCCGAGGTCACCTTCATCATCGCCCACTTCGGGGCCGGCTTCCTGCGGGAAACGCTGTTTCTGGCCTACCACACCGAGAACGTGTGCGTGGATACCTCCGGCACCAACAACTGGCGGGACTACTCCCCCGGCGCCCCCTCCCTGGAGCAGGTGTTCCGGGACGCCCTGCGGGCCTACGGCCCCCGGCGCATCCTCTTCGGCACCGACTCCACCGTGTGGGGCGGCTACCGCCACCACATCCTCCGCGAGCAGGCCGACATCCTCGCACGCCTGGAACTGTCTGATCAGGACCGGCAGGCCATCCTGCGGGACAACGCGCGCCGGCTGCTGGCGCGGTCCTGAGGCCGGCAGGAAACACCTGCCCCCGCGACGAATTAGGAGCAAAGATTTGTTCGAAACCCGAACGAATTAACCCGCAGAACCGGGCGAGGGGAGCGTGGAGACGCCTCCGGTGGTGGGCAGGCCGTTCCTGCTGCGGGCGCTCAATGAGCAGGCGGTGCTGGAGGCCCTGCGCAAGAACGGCCCCCTCACCCGGACGGCGCTGACCTCCCGGCTGCACCTCAGCAAGTCCACCGTCTCCGCCATCGTCCACTCCCTGCTCGCCCAGCGTCTGGTCACCGAGCACCGGGCCGCCCGCGCGGGGGTGGGCCGCCGCCCCCGGCAGGTCGCCCTCAACCCCGACGCGGGCTACGTGGTGGGGGTGGACCTGGGAGCCACCAGGGCCCGGCTGGCCGTGGCCGACCTCTCGGGACAGGTCCGCGCGCGCCGGGAATCCCCCACGCCCCAGACCTCCCTGGACGACCTGCTGCGAACCCTGGACCGGATGTACGCCCGCGCCCTGGCGGACGCGCGGGTGCCGCGCCGGCGGGTGACGGCCCTGGGCATCGGCGTCCCGGGAGCCGTGGACGCCGCGGGCGAAGTCGTCCGCCTGTGCGTCAACGTGCCCTACCTCAACGGCGCGGAACTGCGCCAGGCCCTCCAGAACCGGCTGCGGGTGGCGGTGGTGATGGACAACGACGTCAACCTGGCGGCGGTGGGGGAGAAGTGGCGCGGGCGCGCGGGGGCAGTGCCCAACTTTGCGTACCTGGCCGTCGGCACCGGCGTCGGCATGGGCATCGTGCTCGGCGGTGAACTGTACCGGGGAGCCACCGGCTATGCGGGAGAGGTCGGCTATCTGCCGGTCCCGGCCGGAGGAACCCACGCGCCGGTGGAAACCTTCCTGGGCGGCCCCGGCGTCGCCCGGCTGGCCCGGGAGCGCGCGGACCGCGCGACGCCGGAAGACCTGTTCGCCGCGGCCCGCGCCGGCGATCCCCGGGCCCGGCGGGTGGTGGATCAGGTGGCCCGCCTGCTGGCCTGGACCATCGCCTGCGTGAACGCCACGCTGGATCTCTCCCTGATCGTGCTGGGCGGGGGCATCGGACAGAACGCTGATCTCCTTCTGGACCCGGTGCGCGAGCATCTGCAGACCCTGGTTCCCTTTGCCCCGGAGGTCGCGCCGTCGGCCCTGGCCGGCGAGGCGTCGTTGCTGGGGGCGGTGGCGGTGGCGCTGCGGGCCGGCCGGGCTCTGGCGGCGGGAGGGCGGCGCCGGTGACCAGCGCGTTCGGGATTCCGCTGCTGGACTTCCACGCCCACTTCCCCCACCCCGACGAGGACCTGTGGGGAGCCTGGGGGCGGGCCTACGCCGCCCGCCGCGGGCAGGCCAGGCTGGACCTGCTGACCCGCCGGAACTACCAGGCGCAGGTGGAGTGGTGGCGCCGGTGGTCCTTTCCCCTCCCCGAGCAGCTGCCGGTGGGTGAGGCCGTCCGCCGGTGGGCCCGGGAGGTGGACCGGTACGGCCTGGAGGCCATCGTCTTCGTCACCGGAGGAGGCAACGACGCGCTGGCGGAGATCTGCCGGGCGCACCCGCGCTTTGTAGGGTTCGCCCACCACGACCCCTTCAGCCCCCGCGCCGCCGACGAGCTGCGGCGGGCGGTGCGCGAGCTGGGGTTGCGCGGCTACAAGATCCTGGCGCCGTCTGTGGCCGGCGCCCTCGACGATCCGGCCCTGGACCCGGTGTGGGAGGCGTGCGAGGAGTTGCAGATCCCGGTCCTGGTGCACTTCGGGCCGCTGAGCGGGGGCGGGGGAATCGCCTACTCCCGCAACATCAGCCCGCTGGCCTTGCACGACGTGGCCAAGGGGTTTCCCACCGTCCCGTTCGTGATCCCCCACTTCGGCTGCGGGTACCCCACCGAGCTGCTGC
>JAVHLZ010000042.1 GCA_031081675.1 Armatimonadota bacterium | reverse complement strand
GGGGGTGGGCACGCTGAAGGGAGAAAGGCGGCCCGGAGGTGAGGAGATGGTTCCGCGACAGCAGACCGCAGGGATGCTGGGCATGCTCGCCGGCCTCAGCCTCGCCGTCCTCTTCGTCGTGTACATCACCAGCGGCGCCTCGCCGCAAACGTTCGCTGACCCGGCGAAGGCGCTGCCCTACGTGACTGAGAACGCCGCCCGGCTGCGGGCCATCGCCGTCCTGGCGGCGGTGACCGTGGTTTTGGCGACCTTCTTCGTGGCCGGGCTGGCCGGCCGGCTGCGGGAGCGCGCACCGACCCGCGCGACCGGGGTCCTGTATTTCGGGCTGCTGGGCATTGCCGGCCACGGGCTGGGGGCCCTGGTGTGGTGGGGGGCCGTGCCGGCCGTGGTCGCCCGCGCCGCCATGGACCAGGTGGCGGCGTCCCACGCCTGGGTGGCGACCAACGCGCTGAGCATCGCCCTGGACGGCTTCGGCAATCTTTTCACCGGCCTGACCATCCTGCTGGCCGGGTGGGCGCTGGTCGCCGGCGGCGCGAGCGCCCTGGGCTGGTACGGGGTCGTCGCCGGGATCCTCACGGCGTTGACGACCATCATCCCGGGCTCGACAGCGCTCGTGGTGGGGTCGTTCGTCCTGCCCGTGATCTTTCTGCTGTGGGCGGGATCCTGGCTGCGGACGGCCCGCTAGGAGGCACCGGCGGGACCGGACGACGTTACACTCTCCAGGCAGGTAAAGCCCGGCGCCTTCCCGCGGTGGGGCGCGGCCATTAGGATGGATACCCGGGGCGGATGAACCTGACGAGCCGCGACCGAGGGAACCCGGGAGGGGTGAGCATGGACCCGCGCGTGCAGAAGATGGCCGACGTGTTGGTGCACTACTCGCTGCGCCTCCAGCGGGGAGACCTGTTCCGGATCGCCGGCCCGGCCCTGGCGGCGCCGCTGATCCGGGCGGTCTATGCGGAAGCCCTGCGGGTGGGCGCCTATCCCTACGTGCGGGTGTCCATCGACGGGCTGGAGGAGATGTTTTACAAACAGGCCTCCGACGACCAGCTGCGCTTCATCTCGGACCTGGACCGCCAGGAGGTGGAGCTGATCACCGCCACCCTGGGGATCAGCGGCCGCTGGAACACCCGCGAACTGAGCGGCATCGACCCCCGCCGCATGGCGATCCGCCGGGAGGCCACCGGTGCTCTCCAGCGCCGGTTCCTGGAGCGGGCCGCCCGCGGCGAACTGCGGTGGTGCGGGACCCAGTTCCCCACCCACGCCGACGCCCAGGAGGCCGAGATGTCCCTGGCCGAGTACGAGGAGTTCGTCTACGCGGCGGGCATGCTCCACGAGCCCGACCCGGTGGCCGCCTGGGAGAAGGTGCGGGCGGAGCTGGAGCGCATCGCCAGCGCCCTGAACCGCGTGCGCACCCTGACGTTCCGCGGCCCCCACGTGGACCTGGAGCTCTCGGTCGCCGGCCGCACCTGGATCGCCGCCGCCGGCACCGAGAACTTCCCCGACGGGGAGGTGTTCACCGGCCCGGTGGAAGACTCGGCCCGCGGCTGGGTGCGTTTTTCATTCCCGGCGGTGTACCACGGGCGCGAGGTGGACGGGGTGGAGCTGTCCTTCGAGCAGGGCCGGGTGGTGGCGGCGCGGGCCCGCAAGGGGGAGGAGTTCCTGCTGGCCATGCTGGACACCGATGCCGGCGCGCGGTTCCTGGGCGAGGTGGCCTTCGGCCTCAACTACCACATCCAGAGGTTCACCCGCAACATCCTGTTCGACGAGAAGATCGGCGGCACCATGCACCTGGCCCTGGGCATCGGCTACCCCGAGACCGGCTCGCGGAACGTCTCGGGGCTGCACTGGGACATGATCTGCGACCTGCGGCAGGAATCGGAGGTGCGGGCCGACGGAGACGTGATCTACCGGGACGGACGGTTCCTCATCTGACGGGCAGAAGCGCCCCATCGCCGACGCGGGAAGCCGGGGGGACGGCCGGGGTGCCCCACGCCGTCGCGGCCTCCTGGCTAGGCCCGGCGCAGGCCGTCGATCAGCTCCTCGAACATCTTGCGGGTCTGCTCCGAGACCTCGTCCGCCATCTCGGCGTACGCCGGGTGCTCCTGGGTCTTGATCTGGATGTTGGCCAGCATGTTGGCCTCGATCTCCCGCAGAAATGCGATGAGGTCCTCGGTGGAGACCTCCCCGAACTCGCCCGACCGCACGCGGCGCACGAACTCGTCCAGCCCCTTCATCTCCACCATGCACACCTGCTCGTAGATGTCCCACAGTCTCTCCATCATGGCCGGGCCCTCCGCCCGCGGCCCCGGGTGCGCGGTCGTGCCGGCCGGGATCAGCCCGCACGCCGGCCCCGGCGGCCCCGCACCCGGTGGACCTTGATGAAGTTCACCCGTCCCCGCACGACCACCGGAGCCGACCCCACCAGCACGATGGTGTCGCCGGGGGCGGCCAGGCGGCGGCGGATCAGCTCGTCTTCCACGTGGGCGATCATGGCGTCGGTGTTGTCCAGGAAGTCGGTGGCGAAGCAGTTGACCCCCCACCACAGGGCCAGGCGCCGGGCGGTGGCCACCGTCTCGGTGAAGGCCACCAGGGGTTCGTGCGGGCGCAGTTTGGACAGGATCTGGGCGGTGCGCCCGGAGCGGGTGATGGCCACGATGGCCCGCGCCCGCACCTCGTGGGCCAGCCGCGCGGCGGCCCGGGCGACCGAGTACACCGTGCCCCGCTGCTCGGGCAGGGCCGGGGTGAACACCCCGGGATTGGAGGACTCCACGGCCCGGGCGATGCGGTCCATCATGCGCACCGCCTCCACCGGATAGCGGCCCAGGGCGGTCTCGGCCGACAGCATCACCGCGTCGGTGCCGTCCAGGATGGCATTGGCCACATCCGACGTCTCGGCGCGGGTGGGCCGGGGGCTGCTCACCATGGACTCCAGCATCTGGGTGGCGGTGATCACCGGGATGCCGGCCGTGTTGGCCTTCTGGATGATGGTCTTCTGCAGGACCGGCACCCAGGCCGGGTCCAGCTCCACCCCCAGGTCGCCCCGGGCCACCATCACCCCGTCGGCGGCCTGCAGGATCTCGTCCAGGGCGCGGATGGCTTCGGCCTTCTCCAGCTTGGCGATGAGGGGCACCTGCCGGCCCAGCCGCTGGACGGCGCGCCGGCCGACCTCGATGTCCCGGGCCCGCTGCACGAAGCTGAGGGCCACGTAGTCCACGCCCAGCGTCAGCGCCACCTCCAGGTCGCGGAGGTCTTTGTCGGTGAGGACCGGCAGGTCCACCGCCACGCCGGGCAGGTTGACCCCTTTGTGCTCCCGCAGCACCCCGCCCCGCACCACCCGGGTGACCACGGCGGTGCGGGAGGTGCTCTCCACCTCCAGCTCCAGGGTGCCGTCGTCCAGCAGGATGCGGTCCCCCCGGCGGACGTCGCGGGGCAGGCCCGGGTAGTTGGTGGTGATCTGGCCCTCGGCCGCCGCGGCCCCATCGGCGGTGATGATCAGGCGCTGGCCCTCCCGCAGGTCGATGGCGCCTCCGGGCAGGCTGCCCACCCGGATCTTGGGTCCGGCCAGGTCCGCCATCACCGCGACGGTCCGCCCGGCGGCGGCTTCGGCGTCGCGGACCAGCTGGTACAGGCGCGCGTGCTGCTCGGGGTCGCCGTGGGAGAAGTTCAGGCGCACCACGTCCACCCCCGCCTCGATCAGGGCCCGGATGCGCTCGGGGTCGCTGGTGGCCGGGCCCAGGGTGGCCACGATGGTGGTGCGGCGCTTCCAGTCGCGGGATGTCAGGTCAAACCTCATGGCGATGCCGTTCGGCGGCCGCCGGAAGCCTCCTGTGCCTCCCGCGGCCGTGGCGTGCCGGCGCGGCTTGTCCTCCCGTAGTATCATGGTAGCGGATCGGCCGGCGTAGCTCAGCGGTAGAGCAGCGCACTCGTAATGCGCAGGCCACCGGTTCGAATCCGGTCGCCGGCTCCAGCGTATTTTCAGAGGGCAGCGTCGAAATCAATAGATGCTTACCCGCCTGCGCTCGCGATGGGCGCCCCCTTTTTCTTCGACGAAGCGCTCCCGGCGATCACGCGCCCGAATGGCAGCGCTTGCCCTGCGCAGCAGTGCTGGACGCTGCACGGGGAGGATTCGGCGTGACACGGAGGCCGGGGCCAGAGTTCGACGCGGGCAGAAGGGGGTGCGCGCCTCAGCCGCTGGTGCAGGATCGTTCAGTCGGGAAGGCAGGCCAGCGCATCCACCCCGCGGTTAAATGCGCCTTGCGGCCAGCTGATCTCCACGGCCTGCCAGGTTTTCCCGGCGTCGGCGGTGCGAAAGACCCCGTGGTTGTTGGCCGCGTAGATGATGCCCGGCTCGTCCGGGCTGGCGGCGAACCGGCTGGCCACCGTGCCCTGGGCGTTCGGGAGTCCGGCCATGGCCAGCTGAAATCCGCCTTTTGCGCTCTTGCGGTAGATGTAGGCTTCGGCGCGGCGGGGGGCGTAGGCGACATAGGGTCCCGGTGCGGCGGACACGAGGACCACATCCGGGTCGGCCGGATGGACGGCGACCCCGACGAGGTATCGGTGCCGCAGGCCGTCCATCCGACGGGACCAGCTCTCGCCCGCATCCGTGCTCTCGAAGTAGCCGTCTCCCGCCGCAGAGTACAGGCGGCCGGGCGCCAGGGGGTGCGTCGCGGCGGTGTGCGTGTCGATCGGCCCGCCGTGGACCCGGTCCAGCCAGGTCCGGCCGCCATCGAGCGTGCGGACCAGCGCGCCGGCTTCGATGGCCACGAAGACCCTGCCGGGGACAGCCGGATCGGCTTCGATCCAGCGGACGTGGTGGGTGTCGGGACGGGGCGGGAACGCCCATGATCGGGACGACGGGAGCGCCCGCAGTCCCGGCAGTTCGCTCCACGTCTCTCCCCCGTTCTCCGAGCGGAAGACCGCGCTGGGCTCGGTGCCCGCATACACGGCGCCTGCTTCAGTCGGGCTGACCGCGACAGCCGTGACCTCGGAGTGCGCAATCCCCGAGCCGACCGGATGCCAGGTTCGTCCGGCGTCGTCGCTGCGCCACGGGCCATGGCCCCCGGTTCCGGCATACGCGCGCCCGGGATGGCGCCGATCAACGGCGAGGGCTTGGGGAGACATGTTCCTCAAAGATTCCTCAACAGACCAGCGTGTTGCCCGACGCGCAACGAACAGCCCCCGCTCCGTAGCCACCAGGAGCGTGGTCATGCTTTCACCTCACCCCGACTGTCGGCCCGGCGCCTGCGGGCTTCAACCGTACACACCGCCAGGAGGGTCCTTCCCGCAGGCTCAAGTGGAGCGCCCGGACCCGCGGCTGGCGGGAGGCGCCTATTTTCTCCACCGGAGCCCACGTCTCTGTGCCTTCGCGCGGCCGCCCGTAACTCCTTGCCGGGATGCTCCCGTCCGAACCAGCGTAGCTTTGGACGGCGATCGCGTCTCTCACTGGCCTGGTTCGGTCTGCTCTGGTCGCTCGTCCCCGGGGGCCGACCGCTCGACGCCCGCAAATGGGACTCCCCGCGCGCCGGGGGACGGGCTGCCCGACGGCGGGATCGCAGGGGCACGCTCGGCTCATCTGCGCCCGCATCGGGGGCGTCGGTGCAGTGTCTATGCCGGAGACGACCGGGCCGGGCGGTCCCCCGTCCCTGCGGGGCGGGGTTCCATGTGGATGCGCATGCGCGCGATGCGGTGCGCATCGTGGAAGAGCACGGCGATGGCGCCGGGAGGGCAGCGCGCCGGCGTCTCCGGCGCGTTCTCGATGCGTCCTTCGATGATCGATACCGTGTGGGACACGATGACGCGATCGGGGTGGACGACGGTGCCGGCGAGAACGTCGCCCCGCACTTCGTCTTTCCAGGAGGCGATCCCGGAATGCGAAGAGGGCGGCGCACCCGGGGAGACGAACGTGAAGCGCAGATCCGCATCGAAGAAGTCGAACGGCCGCGCGTCACCCTCCCAGAGGCTGCGCCGGATGTCCCCCAGGGTCGTCGCGGTAAACGCCGGTGTGGCGGCGGAGGCCTCTGGATGGGCCGGGCGCTCGGCCTGGAGGTGGCGCAGCAGCTGGTCCTTCGCCGTGGCCAGGCGGCTCCGCACGGTTCCCACCGGCACGCCAAGGATCAGTGCGATCTCCTCATAGGAACGGTAGGAATGGTGCATACGCTCATGCGTTCGATAGCTCTGGTTTGGGGGGCCACGCATCGACGCGCGCACCTCGCAGACGGGGGTCTGACCCCAGAAATTCCGCCGCTAGCTCTGTGGTTGCCCAACCTGTGGTTCGGGCGATGAGGGTGTCGGCTCCCGAGGAACGGTGGCCCCGCCGCGGGCGCGCGCTCACATTCCGATGGAGATGGACTTGACCTCCATGTATTCCTCGATGCCCTGCCGCCCGCCCTCCCGGCCCAGGCCGCTTTCCTTGAAGCCGCCGAAGGGGATCTCGTGGGTGTACCCGGTGCTGTCGTTGACCCCGACCATCCCGTACTCCAAGGCTTCGGCCACCCGGATGGCCCGGCGCAGGTCCCGGGTGTAGAAGTACGCGGCCAGACCGAAGGTGGTGTTGTTGGCGCGGGCGATGACCTCGGCCTCATCCCGGAACGTCATGACGGGCGCCACCGGGCCGAAGATCTCCTCCCGGGCCACCGCCATCTCCTCTCGCACGTCGGTGAGGACCGTGGGAGCGTAAAACAGCCCGCGGCTGTAGACCCCGTCGGTCAACCGCCGCCCCCCGGCCGCCAGGCGCGCGCCGGCCCGCACGGCGTCCTGCACCAGCCCGTCCACTTTCTGGAGGATCTCGGCATTGATCAGCGGGCCGATCTGCGCGCCGGGCTCAAATCCCGGGGCCACCTTGAGGGCCTTCACCTTCTCCACGAACAGAGGCAGGAACCGGTCCGCGACGCTCTGCTGGACGTAAATGCGGTTGGCACAGATGCATGACTGGCCGGCCACCCGCAGGAACTTGATGGCCACCGCTCCCTCGGCCGCCGCCTGGAGATCGGCGTCGTCGAAGACGATGAACGGGGCGTTACCGCCCAGCTCGAACGACACGCGCTTGAGGTGCGCGCTGGCGCCGGCCATCAGCTGCTTGCCGACCTCGGTGGAACCGGTGAAGGCGATCTTGCGCACCGCCGGGTGGTCCAGGAAGACCTGGCCGATGACGCCGCTGCGGCGGCTGGTGATCACGTTGAAGACCCCGGCCGGCAGCCCCGCCTCTTCGGCGATCCGGGCCAGGGCCAGTGCCGTCAGCGGCGTGGCGCTGGCGGGCTTGAGGACCACCGTGCAGCCGGCGGCCAGGGCGGGCGCGATCTTGCGGGTGACCATGGTGGCCGGGAAGTTCCAGGGGGTGATGGCGCCCACCACGCCGATGGGCTGGCGCAGGACCCACAGCCGCTTGCCGGCCACCGGCGGGGGGACGATTTCACCGTAAACCCGGCGGGCCTCCTCGGCAAACCAGCCGAAGTACCCCGTCGCAAACGCCACCTCCCGCCGCGCTTCCTCGAAGGGCTTGCCGTTCTCTTCGGTCACCAGGCGGGCCAGGTCGTCCCGGCGCTCGGTCATCAGGTCGTACATGCGGCGCAGGATGCGGCCCCGCTCCAGGGCCGGCGTCGCCGCCCATCCGGGAAACGCCTGCGCGGCCGCGTCACAGGCCCGCCAGGCGTCGTCGCGGTCCGCATCGGGCAGGTCGGCCAGGGGCTCTCCGGTCGCCGGGTTGGTGACCTGCATGGTGCGGCCGCCGGAGGCGGTGACCCACGTCCCGCCCACGTACATCCGCGACCGCTCGCCGACCACGCTCATCTCCCACCTCCGGCACAGGGTACGTACCAGCAACCGTTCGTTCAGCATTGGCGCCTCCCCTGCCCGGGAACGGTCCGTGGTACACTCGGGACGTGGCCACCGGCGTGGGGCGTTTCCAGGTGATGGCGGTGCTTCAGGCGGCCCGCGCGCAGGTCCTGGGGCTGCCGCTGGAGGCGGCCCTGTCGTGGGGGCTGAACCGGGCCATCTGGTATGCCGCCGCCAAGCGCGGGTTCGTCGGTCCGCCGGGGCGCACCCCGTCCGCTCCTGGCGGCCGGGCCGTAAGTGAGTTCCGCCTGGGCGACGAGAAGGCGTACGCGGTCACGGTGGAGGGCACCACGCTGTGTACCATCGGCGGAGAAGTCCAGCGCCCGGAGGACTTCCACCGCCAGGTGGCGAGCCGGTTCGGGAAGGCCTTCGACCAGGCGTGGCGGGAGGCGATGAGCCTCGTGGCCGGCTATCCCCGCGCCGTCCTGGAGTCCGGGCAGCAGTTCTACGCCCTGGTCTACCGCCCGCGCCGGGACACGCTCGCCGCCCGATGGAACGAAGCCGCCGGCACAGGGGCGACGGGTTCCCCCCGAGCGTCGGGTTCCCGCAGGGGTCAGGCGGGCCGCAGGCGACCGTCGTAGCGGGTCCCGCCAGCCCGGCCCCGGTGAGTCGGGGCGACGGGAGCGTCCTGTGCCTGGCGATGCCGGCTGACTGCGCCCGGGACGGATGCGGGGATCCGGACCGGACGCCGTGCCGGTCCGGATCCCCGGTCCCCGACCTCAGTCCGCGGACTCGCGCATGAACCTCTGCAGGGCCTCCACCAGCGCCTGCAGCTGCTTGACCACGTCCTTGGTGCTGGGATACTCTCCGAGGTTCTTCAGTTCGGCGGCGATGCGGGTGAGCTCGCGCTGACACGTCGCCGCCGCGTCGCGAACCGCCAGAGTCCGGGGCATGCTCTCACCTCCGACGCGAGGGTGATCGTGTGGCTCTATTGTACGCGAACCGCCGGGGCAGGGCCAGGGTCGGGCCCGGGCGTCCAGCGCAGCAGGGGGTGCCGGCGCAGGCGGACATCCAGCCGGTACAGCCCCGCCGCCCGCGCGGCGGCCACGGCCTCGGCGAACTCCTGGGGGGTGATGCGGCGGTTGATGGCGTCGTAGCGGGGGTTGGTCCCCACCAGTCCCGCCGGATAGTACTGGTCCATGATGTTCACGTAAGAATGCACCGAGAGCTCCCGGGCGATCCAGTTCATGATCTCCCGGGTACCCGCGATCCCCCCGGGCATCACCAGGTGGCGGATCAGCACCCCGCGCCTGGCCAGCCCGAACTCGTCCAGCTTCAGCTCGCCTACCTGGCGGTGCATCTCGGCGATGGTCCGGCGAGCCACCTCGGGGTAGTCGGGGGCTTTCAGGTACAGGCGGCTCATCTCCGGGTCCCAGAACTTGAAGTCGGGCATGTAAATGTCCACGATGCCGTCCAGCAGCCGCAGCGAGTGCATCGAGTCATAGCTGCTGGTGTTGTAGACGATCGGCAGGCGCAGTCCCCCCTCCACGGCCAGGGGGAGGGCCTCCAGGATCTGGGGCACCACGTGTTCGGGGGTGACGAAGTTGATGTTGTGGCAGCCCATGTCCTGCAGGTGCAGCATCATGGCCGCCAACTGCTGGGGCGTGGCCACGCGCCCGTGGCCCAGATGGCTGATGTCGTAGTTCTGGCAAAACGCGCATCGCAGGTTGCACATGGCGAAGAAGATGGTGCCGCTGCCGTTCCATCCCCGCAGGCAGTCTTCCTCTCCGAAGTGCGGGAAGAAGCTGCTGACGATGGCGTACCGCCCCGTCCGGCAGACGCCGATCCGATCCTCCCACCGGTTGACGTGGCAGTCCCGAGGACAGGCCACGCAGTCGCGCAGAAGATCCAGGGCTTCCTCGGCCCGCCGGCGCAGCTCGGGCAGGCCCAGGCGCAGGTAGGCCGCGGTGAACTCCCACGTCGGGAGGAAGAACTGGCGGGGGATAGTCCGGGTGGCCATACGCTCCCCCTCCACCGGACAGTATGGCACGCCCTCGGTTCCAGGCAAGACACCCCCGCCGCCGGGCCGACGTGTCCGCCGGCG
>JAVHLZ010000041.1 GCA_031081675.1 Armatimonadota bacterium | reverse complement strand
TGGGGTGACCGAGGGGACTTGAACCCCCGACCTCCTGGGCCACAGCCAGGCGCTCTGACCGGGCTGAGCTACGGTCACCGCACACCTGCATTCTAGCACAGCCGCCCCCCGCGGAGCCGTGCGGGACTCCGGCGGCCCCGTGACGCGCCCGTTACCTCTCCGGCGCACCGTCGGGAGGGGAGAATTCCTCCCGGGAGGTGAGTCAGGTGTTCAACAGATGGTCCATGCTCGCGCTGCTGGCCTCTGCCGCCCTGGTGATCTGGGCCGGGACGGCAGCCGTCGCCCAGTACGGCGGAGGCGGCTATGGCTACGAGCAGGCGCCCGCGGGCCTGACCAGCCAGGTGAAGACGGCCCAGGCCCACGCCACCAACTCGGCGCGCTCGGAGGCGCTGCGGGACGCCCGGTGGCACCTCAGCCACGTGGTCAACTGCCTGGAGGGGCCCCGCGGCAAGAACTACGATGCCCAGGCCGGCAACCCGTGCCAGGGCCAGGGCAACGGGATCCTCCCGGACCTGGATGCGGCTGTCCGCGCCTACCAGATGGGCGCCAGTACCGCCCTGGATGCGGCCCGCCGGGCCGACGAACTGGCGGTGGAGACCCTGAAGTCCAACGACCTGGGTCAGGTCAAGACCGGCGCCGGCCGCGTGGCGGACCTGCTGGGCCAGGCTCTCAAGGCGCTGGGCCAGTAGCTGGCAGGACTGAACACCGGGTGCTGACGGCGGCGGGCGGGGAGAGCTCCGACTCCGGCGCCCGCCGCCACCACCGCGGGGGTTGACACGCCTGCGCGGTCCTGCTACATTTGCGGGCAAAAGCCCGATCTGCATGAGGAAGTGCGCCTAGGGTTCCACGGTCCCACAAGGGCCGGTCGGTCCAAGCGGCGCAGGCAGCCGGTCAGGCTGTTACACCGTCAGGACAAAAGCCTGAGGGGTAGGTTCCTCACAGGATCTATCGCCCAGGCTTTTGTCTATCGTCTGATCGTCGCGGGCGAGGAGGAGAAGCAGTAGGCGGATCGAGGACGCGCCCAGAGAGCCGGACCAGGTGAAAGCCGGCCGCGTCGCGCCGCCGAACTCGTCTCCGAGCCGCAGCGCCCACGCCCCGGGGGCCGCAGGCGCTGCCGGGTTCCCACCGATACCGGGTTGAGAGCCCCGACGGGCGGCCCGCTCATGCGGGCAGGACCGCGCGGCGGGGAACTAAGGTGGTACCGCGGGATCACCCGCCCTTAGGGTGGTCCCGCGGCGTGTTTTCTGACGACCGAGGTGATGGCGATGGCACGCGCGATCACGGCCTCCCGGAAGTCTTCGCCGGCGACCGGCAGGCAGATGACCGGCGCCCAGGCCCTGGTGGAAGCCCTCCGCCGGGAGGGAGTGGAGATCCTCTTCGGCCATCCCGGGGGAGCGTCGCTGCCGATCTACGACGCCCTCTACGACGCCCGGGACGTCCGCCACATCCTGGTGCGCCACGAGCAGGTGGCGGCCCACGCGGCGGTGGGATACGCCCGGGCGTCGGGACGGGTGGGGGTGTGCACCGCCACCAGCGGTCCCGGCGCCACCAACCTGGTCACCGGCATCACCGACGCCATGATGGACTCGGTGCCCATCGTGGCCATCACCGGCCAGGTCCCCCGCCCGGTGATCGGCAACGACGCCTTCCAGGAGGCCGACGTCACCGGCATCACCATGCCCATCACCAAGTACAACATGCTGGTGATGCGCGCGGCGGACATCCCCCGGGCCGTGCGCACCGCCTTCTACCTGGCCCGCACCGGGCGGCCGGGACCGGTTCTGGTGGACATCCCCCGGGACGTCTCCCAGGAACTGTGCGAGCCGGACCTGACCGTCGAGCCCCAGGTGCCCGGTTACCGGCCCGTGCTGGACGGCAACCCGAACCAGATCGCCGAGGCGGCCCGCGCGCTGTCGGAGGCCCAGCGCCCGATCGTCTACGCCGGCGGGGGGATCATCAGCAGCGGCGCCACCCCTGAGCTGACCGCCCTGGTGGAGCGCACAGGGATCCCCGTTACCCTCACCCTCATGGGCAAGGGGGCCATGGACGAGACCCACCCCCGGTGCCTGGGCATGCTGGGCATGCACGGCAGCGCCTACGCCAACTGGGCCATCAACAGCGCCGACGTCATCCTGGCCGTGGGCGTGCGGTTTGACGACCGGGTCACCGGGCGCCTGAAGGACTTCGCCCCCCACGCCCGCATCATCCACATCGACATCGACCCGGCGGAGATCGGCAAGAACAAACCGGCCCACATCCCCATCGTGGGCGACGCCAAGCGGGTCCTGGCCGCCCTGGTGCCCCAGGTGCGGCCGCCCCAGATCGAGGCCTGGTGGAAGCAGATCGAGGAGTGGCGCGAGCGCTATCCCTTCCGCTACCGGCAGCGGGACGGGCGCATCAGCCACCAGTACGTCTGCGACCTCCTCAACCGCCTCACCGGGGGGCGGGCCATCGTGGCCACCGACGTGGGCCAGCACCAGATGTGGATGGCCCAGTGGTACCGCTGCCGGGAGCCGCGGACCTTCATCACCTCCGGCGGCCTGGGAGCCATGGGGTTCGGCTTCCCCGCGGCCATGGGCGCCAAGTTCGCGCGCCCCGACCGGCAGGTGATCGCCGTGGTGGGCGACGGCGGGTTCATGATGACCCTGCAGGATCTCATCACCGCCGTGGAGCACCGCCTGGGTCTGCCCATCATCATCCTCAACAACAACGCCCTGGGGATGGTCCGCCAGTGGCAGTCGTTCTTCTACCGCGGGCGGCTGTCGGCGTCTCTGCTCCGCAACCCCGATTTCGCGCGGCTGGCGGAGGTGTTCGGGGCGCGGGGGATTCGGGTGGAGCGTCCCGAGGAGGTGGAGCCCGCCCTGCAGGCGGCGCTGGCCACCGAGGACACCCCGTGCGTGGTGGACATCCTGTGCGACCCCGAGGAGAACTGCCTGCCCATGATTCCCTCGGGCCAGTCGGTGGCGGAGATGATCCTGGATGGCTGAGGGAACCCACGCGGCCACCATCTCGGTCCTGGTCCAGAACGCCCCGGGGGTGCTGGTCCGGGTGGCCGGGCTGATCCGCCGGCGGGGGGTGAACATCCACAGCCTGTCGGTGGGGCCCACCGAGGACCCGTCCGTGTCCCGGATGACCATCGTGGTGGACACGGCCCCCGACCGCACCGAGCAGTTCGCCAAGCAGCTGCGCAAGCTGGTGGAGGTGCTGCGGGCCACCGCCATCGACGGGCTGCCGACGGTGGACCGGGAGCTGGCGCTGGTCAAGGTCAACGTGACCCCTGGCACGCGGCTGGAGATCATGGAGATCGCCAACGTGTTCCGGGCCAGCGTGGTGGACCTGACCGACCGCACCATGACCCTGGAGGTCACCGGCCGGGGCGAGAAGGTGGACGCCTTCATCGAGCTGCTGAAAAAGTACGGGATCCGCGAGATGGCCCGCACCGGCCAGGTCACCCTGGTGCGGGGAGCGCAGGCAACCTGACGCGCCGGGGAGGAGGTCCGAGGCCCCCGATCCCGGGCGGGACGCGCAAGGAGGCATGGACGATGGCGACCATCTACTACGACCAGGACGCGCCCCTGGACCCGCTGGCGGGCAGGACCGTGGCCGTCGTCGGCTACGGCAGCCAGGGCCACGCCCACGCCCAGAACCTGCGGGACAGCGGCATCCAGGTGGTGGTGGGGCTGTATCCGGGCGCGCCGTCCTGGGCCCGGGCCACCGCCGACGGTTTCGAGGTGGCGCCCACGGCCGAGGCGGTGCGCCGGGCGGATGTGGTGGCCATGCTGCTGCCCGACCACGTGCAGCGGCCGACCTACGAGGCGGAGGTGGCCCCGCACCTGGATCCGGGGGACACGCTGCTGTTCGCCCACGGCTTCAACATCCACTTTCGACAGATCGTTCCCGCCCCCACCGTGGACGTGGTGATGGTGGCCCCGAAGGCTCCGGGCCACCGGATGCGGGAGCTGTTCACCGAGGGAGTGGGGGTGCCGGCGCTGCTGGCGGTGCATCAGGACGTGACCGGCCGGGCCCGGGCGACGGCGCTGGCCTACGCCCGGGCGGTGGGGTGCACCCGCGCCGGGGTCATCGAAACCACCTTCAAGGAGGAGACCGAGACCGACCTGTTCGGGGAGCAGGCGGTGCTGTGCGGGGGGATTGCCAGCCTCATCAAGGCCGGGTTCGAGACCCTGGTGGAGGCCGGCTACCAGCCCGAGGTGGCCTACTTCGAGTGCCTCCACGAGATGAAGCTCATCGTGGACCTCATCTACGAGGGCGGGCTGTCCTACATGCGGTACTCGGTGTCCGACACCGCCGAGTACGGCGACTACAGCCGGGGACACCGGATCATCGACGAGAAGGTCCGGGCGGAGATGAAGCGGATCCTGCGGGAGGTCCAGGACGGCACGTTCGCCCGGGAGTGGGTCAGCGAAAACAGCGCCGGGCGCCCCAACTTCCTGGAGCAGCGCCGCCAGGAGGAACGCCATCCCATCGAGGAGGTCGGGCGGCGGCTGCGCGCCATGATGCCCTGGCTGAGCCGCCGCAAGAAGGCAGGCGCCCCCGCGCCGGCCTCGTGAGGGAGGGACCCGCCGTGGCAGACCGGGTGGCCATCTTCGACACGACCCTGCGGGACGGCGAGCAGTCGCCGGGGTTTTCCCTGTGGCCGGAGGAAAAACTGGAACTGGCCCGCCAGCTGGCCCGGCTGGGCGTGGACGTGATCGAGGCGGGCTTTCCCGTCTCCTCGCCCGGGGAGTTCGAGGGCGTCCGGCGCATCGCCCGGGAGGTGCGCGGCCCGGTGATCTGCGCTCTGGCCCGGGCTCACCCCCGGGACATCGAGGCCGCCGCCGAGGCGGTGCGGCCGGCCGAGCGGGCGCGGGTGCACACCTTCATCGCCACCTCGCCCATCCACATGGCCCGCAAGCTCCGCATGAGCCCCGCGCAGGTCCTGGAGGCCGCGCGGGAGGCGGTGACCCTGGCGCGTCGGATGGCCCCGGAGGTGGAATTCTCCGCCGAGGACGCCACCCGGTCAGAGGTCGACTTCCTGTGCCGGGTCTTTGAGGCGGCCATCCGGGCAGGGGCCACCGTCATCAACATCCCCGACACCGTGGGCTATGCGCTGCCCGACGAGTACGGGGCGCTCGTGGCCACCCTGCGGGAGCGGGTCCCGGGCATGGACCGGGTGACCGTGAGCGTGCACTGCCACAACGACCTGGGCCTGGCCACCGCCAACACCCTCGCGGGCCTGCGGGCCGGCGCGCGGCAGGTGGAGGGGACCATCAACGGCATCGGCGAGCGCGCCGGCAACGCCGCCCTGGAGGAGGTGATCATGGCCCTGCGCACCCGCGCCGACCTGCTGGGACTGGCCACCGGCGTGGACACCACCCAGATCTATCCCACCAGCCGGCTCCTGTGCGCCCTGACCGGGGTGGACGTGCAGCCCAACAAGGCCATCGTGGGCGCCAACGCCTTCGCCCACGAGGCCGGCATCCACCAGCACGGCGTCCTGATGGATCGGCGCACCTACGAGATCATGACCCCGGCCTCGGTGGGGCTGCCCGCCAACCGGCTGGTGCTGGGCAAGCACTCAGGCCGCCACGCCTTCGAGAAGGTCCTGCAGGATGCCGGCATCCATCTGGGGCCGGAGGAGCTGGACCGGGCGTTCGCCCGCTTCAAGGACGTGTGCGACCGCAAGAAGACCGTGCTCCCGGACGAGGTCATCGCCCTGGTGGAGGAGCAGTTCGCCGCGGCGCCCCGGACCTGGGACCTGGTGCGTTTCGCCGTGTCCACCGGCACCGGCCGGACCCCTCAGGCCACCGTGGCGGTGGCGCGGGGCGACGAACGGGTCGAGCGGACCGCCACCGGCGACGGGCCGGTGAATGCGCTGTTTGAGGCCCTCGGCGACGCCCTGGGCCTGCGGCCGGCTCTGGTGGACTACACCGTGCGCGCGGCCGCCGGGGGGGCCGACGCGGTGGGTGAGGCGGTGGTGAAGGTCCGGTGGGACGCCGACCTGGTGGTGGGGCGGGCCAGCAGCACCGACATCCTGGAAGCCAGCGCCCGCGCCTATCTGGCGGCCGTCAACAAGATCCTCCACCGGCGCGCCGGGGCCCCGGCCGGAGAGACACCGGTGGCCCGGGGGTGAGCCGATGGGCATGACCATCACCGAGAAGATCCTGGCCGCCCACGTGGGCGCTCCCTCGGTGCGCCCCGGGGACCTCATCGACTGCCCGGTGGACTTCGCGTTTGCCAACGACATCACCGCGCCCCTGGCCATCCAGGAATTCCAGAAGATGGGCGTGGATCGGGTCTTCGATCCCGACCGGGTGGCCTTCGTCCTCGACCACTACGTGCCCAACAAGGACATCGCCTCGGCCCAGCAGTGCAAGGTGACCCGGGAGTTCGTGGCATCCCACGGCCTGCCGCACTTCTTCGACGTGGGCCGCGCGGGGATCGCCCACGTGCTGCTGGCCGAGCTGGGTTACGTGGTGCCCGGGGATGTGTTCATCGGGGCCGACTCCCACACGTGCAACCACGGGGCGCTGGGAGCCTTCGCCACCGGCGTGGGGTCGTCGGACCTGGCAGCCGCCCTGGCCCTGGGCCGCCTGTGGCTGCGGGTGCCGGAAACGATCCGCATTGTGTTCCGGGGGCGGCCGCGGCGGTGGGTGACCGGCAAGGACCTTGTCCTGACCGTCATCGGCGACATCGGGGTGGACGGCGCCCGGTACGCCGCCCTCGAGTTTGCCGGGGACACCCTGGCGCACCTGACCATGGACGAGCGGTTCTCCGTGACCAACATGGCGGTCGAGGCCGGCGCCAAAAACGGCATCATGGAGCCCGACGAGACGACCCTGGCGTGGGTGCGCCCCCGCGCCCGCCGGCCGTTCACCGTCTATCGCAGCGACCCGGACGCCGCCTACGCCGACGTGCGGGAGTACGACGCCGCCGCCCTGGACCCGGTGGTGGCGGCTCCCTCCTCGCCGGGCAACGTGGTCTCGGTGCGGGAGGCGGCCGGGGTGCGGGTGGACCAGTGCTTCATCGGAACCTGCACCAACGGCCGCCTCGAGGACCTGCGGGTCGCCGCCCGCATCCTGGCCGGCCGCCGGGTACACCCCTCCACCCGCCTGCTGGTCATCCCCGCCACTCCGGCCATCTACCGGCAGGCCCTGGAGGAGGGGCTGCTGCAGATCTTCCTGGACGCGGGGGCGGCGGTCAGCACCTCCACCTGCGGGCCCTGCATCGGCGGCCACATGGGCGTGCTGGCCGACGGCGAGGTGTGCGTCTCGACCAGCAGCCGCAACTTTGTCGGTCGCATGGGCCACCGGGGCAGCCGCGTGTACCTCAGCAATGCGGCGGTGGCCGCGGCGGCCGCCGTGGCCGGGCGGCTGGTGCACCCCGATGAGGTGGTCGGGGAGACGGCGGCGGTGTAGGGGGGAGACGCCATGGCGCTGCGCGGACGGGCCCACGTCGTGGGCGACCACGTGGACACCGACATCATCATCCCGGCCCGCTACCTGGTCACCACCGATCCGGCCGAGCTGGCCCGGTACGTCTTTGAAGACCTGGATCCCGCCCTGCGGTCCCGCATCGCTCCGGGCGACGTGCTGGTGGCCGGCGAGAACTTCGGCCAGGGGAGTTCCCGGGAGCATGCCCCCCTGGCCATCAAGGGGGCGGGCATCAGCTGCATCGTGGCGGCGTCGTTCGCCCGGATCTTCTACCGGAACGCCTTCAACGTCGGGCTGCCGGTGGTGGAGTGCCGCGAAGCCCGCGGCCGCGTGGCTGACGGCGACGAGCTGGAGGTGGACCTGTCTGCGGGCACGATTCGCAACCTCACCCGGCAGGAGACCTACACCGGCACGCCCGTGCCGGAGTTCATGCAGCGCCTGCTGGCCGCCGGGGGCCTGGTCGGGTACGTCCGGGCCGAGCTGGCGCGACGCAGGGCGTAGGGGAGGACGCCGATGGGAGACCTGTCCGCGGGCGCCGAGCGCCTGGAATCGTTGCTGCGGACGCTGGCCGAGACGCTGGCGCGCGACCTGGGGCGCGAGCCCACAGATCCGGCGGAGCTGCGCTGGGTGATCGAGCGCATCCAGGACACCTTCGACACCCGTGCCGGCTGAGCTCCGGGTGGCCCTCCTGCCCGGGGACGGCATCGGGCCGGAGGTGATCCGGCACGCGGTCGCCGTCCTGGAAGCCGCCGGGCGGCGGTTCGGCATCCGGATGGTGTTCAGCGAAGCCGCCGTAGGAGGAGCCGCCCTCGACACGGCCGGCGTGCCCCTGCCCGAGCGGACCCTGGAGATCTGCCGGGCCAGCGACGCGGTCCTGCTGGGAGCCGTCGGCGGCCCCCGGTGGGATCACCTCCCCGGGCCGGCGCGGCCGGAGGCCGGGCTGTTGCAGCTCCGCCGCGCCCTGGGGGTCTACGCCAACCTGCGCCCCGTGCGGGTGACGCCCGCCCTGGTGGAGGCCTCCCCCCTGCGCCCCGAGGTGGTGGCCGGGACGGACCTGGTGATCGTGCGGGAGCTGACCGGGGGGCTGTACTTCGGCCAGCCCCGCGGCCGGACCGCCGACGGAGCCGTGGACACGATGCGGTACTCCGCCCCCGAGGTGGCCCGGGTGGCACGGGTGGCGATGGCCCTGGCCCGCGCCCGGCGCCGGAAGGTCACCTCGGTGGACAAGGCCAACGTCCTGGAGACCTCCCGTCTGTGGCGGGAGGTGGTCTCCGCCGAGGCGGCGAAGGCGCCCGACGTGCGGGTGGAACACATGCTGGTGGACACCTGCGCCCTGCAGCTGGTGCGGGCGCCGGCCCAGTTCGACGTCGTCGTCACCGAGAACATGTTCGGCGACATCCTCAGCGACGCCGCGGGCGCCGTGGCCGGATCGCTGGGGTTGCTGCCCTCGGCGAGCCTGGGGGATCATCCCCCCTCGCTGTACGAACCCGTCCACGGATCCGCCCCCGATCTGGCCGGCAGAGGGGTGGCCAACCCGGTGGGGGCCATCCTCAGCGCCGCGCTGCTGCTGCGCCACGCCGCCGGGCACGCGGGGGCCGCCCGGGCCGTGGAGGAGGCGGTGGACCGGGTGCTGGCCGCGGGCGTGCGGACGCCCGACCTGGGCGGGACGGCCTCCACCGCGGAGGTGGGCGCGGCCGTGGTCGAGGCAGTGGGAGCGGACGAGGAGGTGAGGCGATGAGCGCGCCGCTGCGCGCCCGCAGCGCGCCGATGCTGGATGGCCCGGACCGGGCGCCGGCCCGGGCCTACATGTACGCCCTGGGGTGGACCGAGGAGGACCTGCGCAAGCCCCTGGTGGGCATCGCCAATACCTGGATCGAGATGATGCCCTGCAACGTCCACCTGCGCCGGCTCGCGGACGCGGTCCGCGCCGGGGTGCGGGCCGCGGGGGGGACTCCGGTAGAGTTCAACACCATCGCCATCTCCGACGGCATCTCCATGGGGACGGAGGGCATGCGCACCTCCCTGGTCAGCCGCGAGGTGATCGCCGACTCCATCGAGCTGGTGGCCCGGGGCTACTCGCTGGACGCCCTGGTGGCGATTTCCGGATGCGACAAGACCATCCCCGGCACCGTGATGGCCCTGGCCCGGCTGGATCTTCCCGCGGTCATGATTTACGGCGGCTCGATCCTGCCGGGCGAGGTGGACGGGCGGGCGGTGACCATCCAGGACGTCTTCGAGGCGGTCGGCGCCTACCACGCCGGCCGGATCACCCTGGAGGAGCTGCGGCGGCTGGAGGCCGCGGCCTGCCCGGGGCCGGGAGCGTGCGGGGGGCAGTTCACCGCCAACACCATGGCGATGGCGTGCGAGTTCCTGGGGATCTCCCCCCTGGGGGCGAACGAGATTCCCGCGGTCTACGGAGCCAAGGACGGCGCCGCCGAAGCCGTCGGGCGGCTGGCGATGGACGTCCTCCGGGCGGACCGTCGGCCGCGCCGGATCATCACCCGCCAGGCGCTGGAAAACGCCATCACCGCCGTGGCCAGCAGCGGCGGGTCCACCAACGCCGTGCTCCACCTGCTGGCCATCGCCCGCGAGGCGGGGGTGGACCTGAGCCTGGACGACTTCGACCGCCTCAGCGCCCGGACGCCTCTGCTGGCCGACCTGCGGCCCGGGGGCCGGTTCAGCGCGCCCGACCTGTACCGCGCGGGCGGGACCCGCCTGCTGGCCCGGCGGTTGCTGGAGGCCGGGCTGCTGCACGGGGAGGCGCTGACGATCACCGGGAAGACCCTGGGCGAGGAGGCGGCCGCCGCCCGCGAGACCCCCGGCCAGGAGGTGATCCGCCCGCTGGACCGCCCCCTCAAACCGTGGGGCGGGCTGGCGATCCTGCGGGGCAACCTCGCCCCGGAGGGGTGCGTGGTCAAGCTGGCGGGAGGGGAACGCCAGCAGCACCGGGGACCGGCCCGGGTGTTCGACGGGGAGGAGGCCGCATTCGCGGCGGTGCGGAGCGGCGAGGTCCGCCCCGGAGACGTGGTGGTGATCCGCTACGAAGGGCCCGGCGGAGGTCCCGGCATGCGGGAGATGCTACTGGTGACCGCCGCCCTCGTGGGCGCCGGCCTGGGGGAGTCGGTGGCGCTGGTGACCGACGGCAGGTTCTCAGGAGCCACCCGGGGGCTCATGGTCGGCCACGTGGCCCCCGAGGCCGCCCGGGGAGGGCCCCTGGCCGCCCTCCGGGACGGCGACGTGATCACCATCGACGTGCCGTCCCGCCGCCTGGACGTGGACCTGTCGGCGGACGAGATCCGCGCGCGCCTGAGCCGCTGGTCCCCGCCGCCCCCGCGGTACGCCACCGGCGCCCTGGCCAAGTACGCCCGCCTGGTTTCCTCGGCGGCCGAGGGAGCGGTGACGGGCTGACGACGGCACAGCCGGCGGGCGAGGCCCCCACAACGACCGGGGGCCGCCCGGGCAGCGGCCCCCGGTCGCGTCCGGGTCGCGTTCCCGCGGCCTAGAA
>JAVHLZ010000040.1 GCA_031081675.1 Armatimonadota bacterium | reverse complement strand
AATCCTCTTCCGGGCGGTCAACGAAACCGCGCGCGCCGCCATCGGAGGCGTCTAGCGATTCCACCTCCGGGGCAGGCAGAACACGGAAGCGTCGCCTGCCGTGTGTCCCCCCGACCGGCCTGCACCGTCATCGCGCCTACGCGGCGTGTGGCTGCGGGGAGGGAGAGCGGATCGGCATGCAGCAGCTGAAGGTCGGCGAACGGGTCCTGGTGGAGGTGGTGTCCACCGGGGAGTCCTACCCGGGAGAGGTGCAGGCCCTGAACGGCCCGACGGTCCGCCTGGCGGCCGCCATGCGGGCAGGGGAAACGCCGCTGCCCGGCACGCCGGTGCGGGTGATCTTCGTCCGCAAGGACGGGCTGTACGAGGACCGGGGCACCGTGGCCGCGGCGGACGCCGCGGCCGAGCCCGGCCTGTCCATCCGCCTGGCCGGCGAGCCCGCCCGGACCCAGCGGCGGGACTACGTCCGCCAGGACGCCAGCCTCAACGCCGACCTTCTGGCGGGGGACCGGTCCTACCGGGCCGTGACCAAGGACGTGAGCGGGGGCGGGGTGAGCCTGCTGTTCACCGACCTGCCGCCCCTGGGGGAGGACGACGAGTTCGACGTCGTCCTCAACGTCCCCGACGGCCGCGACCCCATCCGGGCCCGCTGCCGGGCCAAGTACGTGCGGGAGGTCCTCCGGGGCTCCCGCTGGCTGGTGGGCAGCCAGTTCACCGCCATCGCCGACGACGACCGCCAGCGGCTGGTGCGCTTCGTCTTCCGCCTGGAACTGGCCCAGCGCCGGCCGCTGGCGCGCAAGTAGCCTCCCCGGTCTTTCCCGCCGGTCTCCGGCGGTGTATTATCGAGGTGCCGCCACAACCTCCGGCTTGAGAACCCCGATGAAGGGGAGGTTGCGGTACAGCTGGCGGTAGTCGAGGCCGTAGCCCACCACGAACTCGTCGGGTACCTCGAATCCCCGGTACCGGATCGGCAGGGTGTCGACGATCCGGCGGGCCGCCTTGTCCAGCAGGGTGCAGATGTGCAGGCTGGCCGGGTCCCGGGCCCGGAGGGTGCGCAGGAGGTAGTCGGCGGTCAGGCCGGTGTCGATGATGTCCTCGACGAGGATCACGTGGCGGGCGGTGATCTGCTCGTCCAGGTCCTTGATGAGGCGGACCGCACCGCTGGTGGCCTGCTGGTCGCCGTAGGACGTGATGGCCATGAAGTCGATGACGATGGGGATGGTGATGGCCCGCGTCAGGTCGGCCATGAAGTACAGGGCGCCCTTGAGCACGCTGACCAGGATCGGGGTGGTACCGGCGTAGTCCCGGGAGATCTCGGCGCCGAGCTGGCGCACCCGTTCCTGCAGCTGGGCCTCGGGAATCAGGACCCGGGCGATGTCGTCGGCGAGGGCCATCAGGACGATCGGGCCGCGGGGCGGGACAGCCCGTACTTGAACAGCAGATTGCGGTAGTCTCGGCCGTAGAAGATCTTCACCCGGATGTGGGGGTACAGCTCCCGCAGCCGGCGCAGCTTGCGGTTCTTCCGGGTGACCAGGCTCTGCTTGAGGGTGGTCAGCTCGATATACAGGTCCAGGTCGGGGAGGTAGAAATCGGGGTTGAAACTCTCCACCACCCGTCCCTGGTCGTCCCACCGGAGGGGGAAGCTCCGGGGCTCGTACTCCCACCGGATGCCGTAGAAATCCAGGAGGCGGGCGAACTCGGCTTCGCTTTCGTGGGCGAAACGGGGGCGTGATGTCGCGGCGTCGCTCGTCTGTATGCGCTGCGTCACCGGAGGGGTTTCACCTCCGCCCGTGGCCGGCGGCGGGCCTGCTCGCGCCACGAGCACCCGCTGCAGGGCCGGTTTTTGGGACCAGTATACCGGCGCTCCGCGGGCGATGCAAGCAGAGGAGTCTTCCCCCGGCCGGGAGAAGGTTACTCAGATAAAAGGAGGCCGTCGTGGCCGATCCTACCCCCATCCAGGATGCCGAACTGGCCCGGCTGCTGGCGCAACTGCGCAGTCACGACGTGACCGTCCGCAGTGACGCCGCCCTCCAGCTGGGCAAGCTGGGCGACGAGCGGGCGGCGCAGGCCCTGATCGAGGCGCTGGCCGACCCCGACGAGTACGTCCGCAAGAGCGCCGTCACCGCCCTGCGGCGCATCGGGGGGCCCCTGGCGATGGAGGGGCTGCGCCGGGCGCTGGCCGACCGCTCCGAACAGGTGGTCCTGCAGGCGGTGAACGGCCTGCGGGACATGCGGGACCGCGAGGCGGTGGAGCCGCTGATCCGGGTGCTGACCCGGCGGGAGCGCTCCCTGCAGCTGGCGGCGGCCGACGCCCTGGTGCGGATCGGGGCCGATGCCGTTCTCCCCCTGATGGACGCCTTCCGGGACCGCGCCCTGCGCCGGCGGATCGGCAACCAGATCTGGAAGATCCTGGTGGACATGGGCACCCGGGCGATCGACCCGCTGCTGACCCTGCTGCGGGACGAGAACCAGTACGTCCGCGTCACGGCCATCACGGTCCTGGGGCGCATCGCGGACAAGCGGGTGGTGGCGCCCCTGATCCACCTGTTCCTGGACGACCCCGGCATGCAGGAGGCGGTGGTGACGACCCTGGCGCGCCTGGAGGAGCGGCGGGTGCTGGAGCCCGCGGCCGCCCAGCCGGCGGACCGGGAAGTCCTGCTGCCCCCCGAGGTGGTGGAGGCCTTCGCCACGCGGCCGCGGGAGCAGGTGGTGGCCGTGCTGGAGGAGGCGCTGCGCGCCTCCAGCCCCAAGGTGCGGCGGTTCGCCCTGAAGGCCACCTACGCGCTGCTGGGCGACGCCGCCCTGGACCGGCTGGTGGAGGCGCTCCAGGACGAGGACATCGACGTCAAGCGTCTGGCCATCCGCCTGATGGCCAAGATCCGCAACAAGCGGGTCATCGACCCGCTGGTGCAGCTGATCCTGCACGACGGCGAACAGGTGGAAGAGGCGGCCTGGAACACCCTGAAGGTGCTCACCGACCTGCGGGAGTACGAGGAGCTGCGCGCCCGGGTCGCCAAGGAACGGTCGGGGGCGCGGCCCGCCGTGCGCAAGTACACCCGCACCAAGGACGTGTCGCCGGACTGGTGGCGCGAGCAGGACTAGCGGGAACCGCCGATGGAACGCACCGTCGGCCGCACGGTCCTCCGGGTTCTGCGGGGGGACATCACCCGGGTGGCAGTGGACGCCGTCGTCAACGCCGCCAACACCCGGCTGTGGATGGGCGGCGGGGTGGCGGGGGCGATCAAGCGGGCGGGCGGGGCGGAGATCGAGCGGGAGGCGGTCGCCCGGGGCCCCATCGGACTGGGGGAGGCGGTGGCCACCGGCGCGGGGCGCCTGCCGTGCCGGCACGTGATCCATGCCGCCACCATGGGGCCCGACCTGGTCACCAGCGGAGACATCATCCGGCGGGCCACCCGCAGCAGCCTGGAGGTGGCCGACCGGCTCCGGGTGGCGTCGGTGGCCTTTCCGGCCCTGGGGACCGGCGTGGGCGGATTCCCCATGGACGAGGCGGCCCGCCTGATGGTCTCCGAGGTCGTCGCCTACCTCCAGGCCGTCTCCACGGGGCTGCGGGAGATCGTGTTCGTGGTCACCACCGACGACGCGCGGCGCGCCTTCGAGGCGGCCCTGCGGCAGATCCCCGGGCCGCCGGCGGCCGGGGACTCCGGGAGATCCCGATGACCGAGCACGTGGTGGTCCTGGTCACCGTGGGCGATCCCGCGGAAGCCCGGCGGATCGCCCGGGCCCTGGTCGAGGAGCGGCTGGCCGCCTGCGTCAACCTGATCCCCGGCCTCGCGTCCACCTACTGGTGGCAGGGACGCGTCGAGGAGGCCGGCGAGGTGCTGCTGGTGTGCAAAACGCGCCGGGACCGGGTGGAGGCCCTGGAACAGCGGGTGCGGGCGCTGCACTCCTACACCGTTCCCGAGGTGATCGCCCTGCCGGTGGTGGCCGGTCACCCCGCCTACCTGGAGTGGGTCGACGACTCCCTGCGCCCCGGGTCCGCCTCCCCGTGATCAAGGTCGGCTGCTGCGGGTTCCCCCGCTCGTTCGCCCTGTACGTCCGGACCTTCCGCCTGGTGGAAATCCAGCAGACGTTCTACCGCCTGCCGCGGCTGTCCACCGTCCAGCGGTGGCGGGAGCGCGCGCCGGCGGGCTTCGAGTTCACCATGAAGGCCTGGCAGCTGATCACCCACCCGCCCACCAGCCCCACCTACCGCCGGCTGGGCCGGCCGATCCCCGCCCGCGCGGCGGAGCGCTACGGCGGGTTCCGCGCCTCCCGGGAGGTGCGGCAGGCGTGGGAGGCCACCCGGGAGGTGGCCCGCGCCCTGGGCGCCACCGTGGTGGTGTTCCAGTGTCCCGCCAGCTTCACCCCCACGGCGCAGAACATCGCCCGGATGCGAGCGTTCTTCTCCGCCATCGACCGCGGCGGCCTGCGCCTGGGCTGGGAGCCCCGGGGCGCGTGGGACCCGGCGGTGGTGGCCCGGCTGTGCGCGGAGCTGGACCTGATCCACTGCACGGATCCGTTCGTCCTGCGGCCGGCCCCGGGCCCGATCCGCTATTTCCGCCTTCACGGCCGGACCGGCTACCGCTACCGGTATACCGACGAGGATCTGGAGCAGCTGCGGCGATGGTGCGCCGCCCGGCGGGTGACGTTTTACGTGCTGTTCAACAACGTGACCATGTGGGACGACGCCCGCCGGTTCGCCTCCCTGGTGGCGGGCCGGTCGTAGCAGAACCATGCGCGTGCTCATCACCAACGACGACGGCATCGCCTCGCCGGGGCTGCGGGCGCTGGTGGAGGCCTTCGAGCCGGTGGCGGAGGCCTATGTGGTGGCTCCCGACCGGGAGCGCAGCGCCACCGGCCACGCCATCACCCTGCACAAACCGCTGCGGGCCCACCCCGTGGTCCTGCCCGGCTCCACAGTGCGGGCGTGGGCCACCAACGGGACCCCCGCCGACTGCGTCGCCCTGGGGATGCTGGGCCTGCTGCCGGCGCGCCCCGAGATCGTCTTCTCGGGCATCAACGTAGGCCCCAACGTGGCCCGGGACCTCACCTATTCGGGGACCGTGTCGGGGGCCATGGAAGGGGCCATCTTCGGCGTACCCGCCGTCGCCATCTCGGTGGCAGGATTCCGCGACCCCCTCTTCACTGCGGCCGCCGCGTTTGCGGTGGCGCTGGCGCGGCTCATCCTCCTCCACGGGTTGCCCGAGGACGTCCTGCTCAACGTGAACGTCCCCAACCTCCCCCCCGAGCGCATCGCCGGCGTGGCCATCACCCGCCAGAGCCGGCGGCGCTACCTCAGCCGCCTGGACCGCCGGCTGGACCCCCGGGGCCGGACCTACTACTGGCTGACGGGCGAACCCGCCGACCAGGAGGACGAGGAGGGCACGGACACCTGGGCGCTGGCCCGCGGGCAGATCTCGGTGACCCCCATCAGCCTGGACATGACCGACGACCGGACCGCCGCCGCCCTGCGCCGGTGGAACCTGACCTGGCCGCTCCCGTCCTGACGCCGGCGGCAAGGATTTCCCGCTCCGAAGTCGAATACCGCCCCCTGACGTCGCTCGCGCCGTCGCGGTCGTCGCGCCTTGTCGTCGGAGCAGCGCATGGTCCAGTTCGAGGACGTCACCAAGATCTTCCCCGCCGGCATCGTCGCCCTCCGGAGCGTGTCCTTCCGCATTGATCCGGGGGAGTTCGTCTTCCTGGTGGGGCCCACCGGGACGGGCAAGTCCACCCTCCTGCGGCTGATCTACCGCGATGAGATTCCCACCACCGGCCGGGTGTGCGTCCTGGGGCGGGATGTGGGACGCCTGCGGGGCGGGGGGGTGGCCCTGCTGCGGCGGCGCCTGGGAGTGGTGTTTCAGGACTTCAAGTTGCTGCCCCGCCGCACCGCCTGGGAAAACGTGGCGTTTGTCCTGCGGGTGACCGGCGTGCCCCCCGACGAGGTCCGCCCGCGGGCCCTCCGGGCCCTGGACCTGGTGGGTGTGGCCCACCGGGCCGAAGCCTACCCGGCGGAACTGTCGGGCGGAGAGCAGCAGCGGGTGAGCATCGCCCGCGCCATCGCCGGCGACCCTCCGCTGCTGCTGGCCGACGAGCCCACCGGCAACCTGGACCCCCGGACCTCGTGGGAGATCATCCGCCTGCTGGCGGAGATCAACGCCCGCGGGACCACGGTGCTGGTGGCCACCCACAACAAGGCCATCGTGGACGCCTGCCGCCAGCGGGTGATCGAGCTGGCGGGAGGCCGCGTGGTGCGCGACCAGCCCCGGGGGCGGTACGCCCGGGAGGCGTAGGCGTGGTCCGCCACCAGCGCCGGCACGGACGCCCGGCCCATCCGGCCGGGCCCCGCCGCGCCGCCGTGGGCCGCCGGGTGCGCCTGCTGGCGTGGCAGGCCCGGTATGTCGCCGCCGAGGCGGCCGCCGGCTTCCGCCGCAACGGCCTCATGACGGCGGCCGCGGTCACCACCATCGGCGTGGCCCTGCTGGCGGCCGGGGCGGGCGTGCTGGCGGCGGCCAATCTGTCCCACCTGGCGGAGGTCCTGGAGGCCCAGGTGCAGGTGGTGGCCTACCTCCAGGACGGCCTGGACGGCGACCGGATCGCGCGGGCGCGGGAGGCGGTGGCGGCGCTTTCGGGCGTGGCGCGCGTCCGGTTTGTCTCCCGGGACGAGGCCCTGCGCGCCCTGCGCCAGCGCCTGGGCGACTCGCCGGCGTTTGACGATCTGCGCGAGCACAACCCTCTGCCGGACTCGCTGGAGGTGGCGGTCACCGACCCGCGGCAGATCCGCCGGGTGGCGGCCGCGGTGGCGGCGGTTCCCGGCGTGGCCGAGGTGACCTACGGCGCCCGGGTCACCGACCGGCTGCTGGCCCTGACGGCGGCGGTGCGGATCGGGGCGGCGGCGGCCACGGCCTGCCTGGCCGCGGTGGCGGCGGTGGTGGTGGCCAACACCATCCGGATGACCGTGCTGGCCCGGCGCCAGGAGCTGGACATCATGCTCCTGGTGGGCGCCAGCCGGTGGGCCGTCCAGTGGCCGCTGCTGCTGGAGGGGATGCTCCAGGGCGCCGCGGCGGCTGCGGCGGCGGCGCTGGTGCTGCTGGGCGTCTACGCCGTGGTGGCCTCCCGCCTGGCCGCGGCGCTGCCGTTCTTGCCCGTGGTTCCGCCGTCCCGCGTCGCCGCCCTGGTGGCCGGGGCGGTGGCCGGCGCGGGAGTGGGGGTGGGGGCGGTGGGGAGCGTGATCGCCGTGCGGAGGTTCGTGTCCTCGTGAGGGCGCCCGCCGTCCTGGCCCTGGTGGCGGTCCTCCTCGCGCCCCCCGAGGCCGGCGCCGCCCCCGCGCCGGCGTCTCCCCTGCCGCCCGCCCGGCGGCTGGACCAGGTCCTGGCCCGCCTGCGGGAGCACCGCCAGCGCCTGCACGTGGCGCGGGCCCGGGAGCGGCGGCTTCTGCGCGAGCTGGAGGGCATCGACCGCACCCGGGAGCAGGCCGAGATCCGGCTGCGGGACCTGGCCCGCGAACAGCAGGAGACCGAGCAGAGGCTGCGCAAGACGGCGGCGGATCTGGCGGCCACCGAGCGGCGGCTGCGGGACCGCCGCGCCCGTCTGGGGGAGCGGCTCCGGGACATCTACACCTACGGGCGCTCGGGATACGCCGACGTCCTGCTGGGCGCCGACGACTTTGTGGGGTTCATCACCCGGTGGCGCCTGGTGACGGCGGTGGTCCGGGCGGACACCGCCGCCCTGGAGGAGTACGCGGCCGACGCGCGCCGCCACCGGGAGCTGATCCAGGCCCTGGAGCGCGACCGGGTGGTCCTGCGGGCCCTGGCCGCGCAGGCGGCGGCCCGCCGGGATGAGCTGGCGGCCCAGGAGCGGGCCAAGCGCACGCTGCTGGACCGCGTCCAGACCGAGCGGGCCGCCTACGAGCAGGTCGTCCGCGAGCTGGAGCAGGCGTCCCGGGAACTGGAGGCCCTGATCCGGCGGGCGCAGCAGCCGGCGCGGGCCCGGGTGGCCGAGGCCCGGGTGCCGTTTGCGTTTGCCTGGCCGGCGCGGGGCGTCTTCACGTCGTGGTTCGGCGTGCGCCGCCACCCGCTGTTCGGGATCCGGCACCTGCACCGGGGCGTGGACATCGCCGCCCCGCACGGCGCGCCGGTCCTGGCGGCCGCGCCGGGGCGGGTGATCTACGCCGGGTGGTTTGGCGGGTACGGCAAGATCGTGATCGTGGACCACGGCGGCGGCGTCTCCACCCTGTACGGCCACCTCTCGACCATCCTGGTGCGGCCCCCCGACCCGGTCCGCCGCGGCCAGCCCATCGGCCGCGTGGGCAGCACCGGGTATTCCACAGGACCTCACGTGCACTTCGAGATCCGCATCGACGGGGTCCCGGTGGATCCCGACCGCCTGTGAGCGCCTCCCCCCTGACGGCCGGAGGTCCCCCGGCGTCCCGCCCTCCGGCTTTTTGGGTAGAATAAGTGGGACTCGGTCTGGACGGGCGGGTGCCGACGGGAGCGATGGCGACGATCCGGCAGCGCGCTCTGGTGGTCGGCCTTCTGGTGGCCGCGGTGGTGGCCGCCGCGGCCGCCTGGACCCGGCTGGGGGTGGGAGGCCAGGCGGATCCCGCCGCCGCGGGCGAGGCCCTGCTGGCCGCGGTGGCGCGGGAGGTCCACGCCCGCTATATCGACCGCACCGTGGACGACGCCCGGCTGTACGCCGGAGCCGAGAAGGCCGTGCTGGAAGCGGTGGGGCCGGCCTGCGCCCGGCGCGTCCACCCTCCCGACGCCACGCCGGTGGGGCGCCAGCGGGTGGCGGCCCTGGTGCGGGACATCCCCCGTCGCTGCGCGCCCGCCCCGGACCTCACCCAGGTGTACTTCGCCGCCGCCCGGGGGATGCTGGAGGCGCTGGGAGATCCCTATACCCGCTTTCTGGACCCGCGGGCCTACCAGGAGTTCAAGCAGGACGCCCAGGGATTCTTCTTCGGCATCGGGATCTTCATCGACATCAAGGACGGCCACCTGATCGTGGTGCAGCCCATTCCGGGGACGCCGGCGGCCCGGGCGGGGCTGCGGGCCGGCGACCGGATCGAGGCCATCGACGGCGTTCCCACGGAGGGGATGGCGCTGCAGGAGGCGGTGGTCCGCATCCGCGGCCCCCAGGGGACGGCGGTGCGCCTGGCGGTGCGGCGCGGGGAGCGCCGGTTCGAGGTGACCATCGTCCGCGACCGCATCGAGATCGTCGCCGCCGAAGGGCCCGACCAGCTGGACGACGCCACCCGGGCGCGGCTGCGGCAGCTGGACATCGGCTACATCCGCCTGGTGACGTTCAACGAGAACACCGAGGCGGCGTTCGCCCGCCTGCTGCGCCAGGTGCAGTCCGACGGCGCCCGCGGGCTGCTGCTGGACCTGCGCAACAACGGCGGCGGCCTGCTGGACATCTCGCTGCAGGTGGCCGACCACTTCGTCCCGGCCGGCCAGCCCCTGGTGCACACCGTGGACCGCAGCGGCCGCCAGCAGACCGAGCGCGCCTCGCGCCGGGCCAAGGTGCGGATCCCGGTGGTGGTCCTGGTCAACGAGTTCACCGCCAGCGCGTCGGAGATCGTCTCGGGGGCCCTGCAGGACCACCGCATCGCTCCCCTGGTGGGCGTCACCACCTTCGGCAAGGGCGTGATCCAGACTGTGGTGGACCTCCCCCTGGGCTCGGGGGCCGCCATCACCACCGCCAAGTACCTGACCCCCGCCGGGCGGGATATCCACGGCCGCGGCCTGACGCCCGACGTGCGGGCCGGCGAGACCGAGGAGGCCCTGCGCCAGAGGATGCGGGGCCAGAGCGAGAACGCGATCGAGCAGGCCCTGCAGGCGATGCAGGCCGAACAGCTCCGGCAGGCGGTGGACGTCCTGCGCCGGCGGCTGCAGCGCAGCGGGCGGCCTCCCGCCGTTCCCGCCTCGGGAGCGGCAGCCCGCGCGGCCTGACCCGGTGGCGTCCTCCCGCCGCACCCGCCGTCCCCTCCGCCGCCCCTTCGCCCTGGCGGCCGCGGTCGCCCTGGGCCTGGCGGCGGGCGTGGCGCTGGCGCTGCGCGAGGCCGGTCGGCCTCCGGGGACGCCTCCGCCGCCCGCGGACGTGGTGGTGGACGCTTCTGCCGTGGACCGGGCCGTTGCCGGCGCGCTGCGGCGGATCGGATCCCCGGTGTCGTCGGATGTCCGGCCGGACTCCGCCTGGGTGGAGGGCCGCCGGCTGCGCTGGACCACCCGCATCGTGACCCTGCGGACTCCCCTGGGGGCTCGCCAGGTGGCGGCCCGCCTGTCGCCCGAGGCCCGGTCGGCGGGGGCGGTGGTGCGGGTCGAGGGCTCCAGCGTCCGGGTCGCCGTGCTGCGGGCGGGACGGGAGGTCACCACCCACCGCATCCAGGTGCAGGCTCCGCCGGCGGCGGGCCGGGTGGCCATCATCTTCGACGACGCGGGAGGCAGCCTGGAGCAGCTGGAGCCGGTGCTGGCCCTGGGCCGGCCCGCGACGGTGGCGGTGCTGCCGGGCCTGCGGTACTCGGCGGAGGTGGCCCGGCGGGCCGCCGCCGCCGGACTGGAGGTCCTGCTCCACCAGCCGGTGGAGCCCGAAGACCCCGCGCGCGCCCTCGGACCCGGGGGAGTGCGGGTGGAGATGAGCGACGAGGAGATCACCCGCACGGTGGCCGCGAATCTGGCCCAGGTGCCCGGCGCGGTGGGGATCAACAACCACATGGGGTCCCGGGGCACCGCCGATCCCCGCGTGATGCGCGCCATCCTCGCGGTGGCCCGGTCCCGCGGGCTGTTCTTCGTGGACAGCGTGACGTCCCCCCGTTCGGTGGCCGCCCGTGTGGCACAGGAGATGGGGGTGCCCGCCGCGTCCCGGGCGGTGTTCCTCGACACCGACGACGACCCCGACGCCATCCGCGCGCAGCTGCGCCGGCTGATCTCCATGGCCCGCGCCCGGGGGGAGGCGGTGGCCATCGGCCACGTGACCCGGCCGACCGCACGGGTGCTGCAACAGATGCTGCCCGAGTTCGACAGGGAGGGGATCGTCCTCGTCCCGGTCTCCGCCCTGGTGCGCTGACCGCCCGTCCGCGCAGGACCCGCCGCCCCCCGCGGGGAACCCCTCTGCCTGGCGGCACACGGGGGAGGGACGCACCATGGCAGCGCAGGCGACGGTGATCACCCCGCGGGAAGATCCCTGGCAGATGGCCCTGCGCCAGTTCAACCAGGCGGCGGACCACCTGCCCCTCAAGCGGGGTATCCGGGAGTTCCTCGCCTACCCCAAGCGGGAGCTGACCGTGAACTTCCCGGTGAAGATGGACGACGGGTCGGTGCGGATCTTCACCGGCTACCGGGTGCACCACAGCACGGTCCTGGGGCCCACCAAGGGCGGCATCCGCTACCATCCCGACGTGACCCTCAACGAGGTCCGGGCCCTGGCCA
>JAVHLZ010000039.1:10420-12960 GCA_031081675.1 Armatimonadota bacterium | reverse complement strand
CAGCCTAGCCGGCCGCGGCGTCGGCCCCGGAGATCCGGCCGGACACCCCGGTCCTGCGGAGCGCGGGGCGCATCGGCGGGCGTTCTCCCGCACCCCCCTCATGATGCCGGCTGATCCCTGGCGCATCGGGCTGGCCGCCGTTCCTCTGGCGGCCCTGCTGGCGGGGTTGCTGGTCCTGCGCTGGTCGGCGGTGCGCGCGGCCGCTGTGGCGCTGGCCGTGACGTCGCTGCTGGCGGGGGCCGTTTACCGGACCCCGCCCGCGGGACTGGTTGCGGCGCTGGCGCGGGCGGCCGTGACGAGCCTGCACGTGCTGTACATCATCTGGGCGGCCCTGCTGCTGTATGAAATCGCCGACCGGGTCGGAGCGATTGCCAGCATCGGAGAGGAGGTCTTCGGTCTCACCGAGGACCACGTCCTGCAGCTGCTGATCGTCGGGTTCGCCTTCAGCTCGTTCCTGCAGGGGGTGGCGGGGTTTGGGGTGCCGGTGGCGGTGACGGCGCCCCTGCTGCTCGGGCTGGGGTTTGCGCCCTTGGAGGCCGCCGCCGCCCCCCTGGTGGGCCACGCCTGGGCGGTGACCATGGGAGACATGGCGTCCTCCTTCCAGGCCCTGCGGGCGGTGACCGGCCTGCCGGCGCGGGCGCTGGGCGTCTGGACGGCGGCGCTGCTGGGGGGAGTCGCCGTGGCCACCGGTTTTGCTGTGGCCCACGTGCACGCCGGCCCGCGGCCGTTCCGACGGGCGCTGGGCGCGATCGCGATCCTGGGGGCGGTCATGGGGGTCGTGCAGCTGCTGCTGGCGCTGGCCCAGCACTGGGTGGTCGCATCCTTCGGGGCCGGGATGGTGGGGCTGGTCGTCGGCGTGGCCGTGGCCCGCCTGGCCAGGCGCCGCGGCCCGGCGTGGCTGGGTACCCTGCCGGCCTGGCCTCCGCCCTATCCCCGCGACGAGCGTCCGAGGTCGGTTCACGCGGGGAGGGCGGCCATGGGCTTTCACGAGGCGTTTCTGCCCTACTACACCCTCATCGGAGTGGTGGGGACGGCGACGTTCGTCCCGCCCGTGCGCCGGACGCTGGAGTCGGTGATTCTGACGGCGCACTTTGTGGCGGTGCCGACGGGGCTGGGCTGGCCCGGAGAGGGCGGGGAGGTGCACTTTCCGCCGCTGGCTCATCCCGGCGCGCTGCTGCTGTACGCCAGCGGGCTCACGGTGGTGCTCTACCGCCTGCGGGGGCGCACGGTGGCGGGCTGGCGCCGGCTGTGGGCGGCGGTCGTCCGCCAGGGAGCGCCCACCTCGGCCGCCGTCCTGCTGCTGGTGGGGATGGCTACCCTGATGGGGGCCAGCGGCATGACATTCCTGCTCGCGCAGGGCCTGGTCACCCTGGTGGGGCCCGCGTTTCCCCTGCTGTCACCGCTTCTGGGCCTGCTGGGGACCGTGATCACCGGCAGCAACACGAATTCCAACGTCCTGTTCGGAAGCCTTCAGCGGGACGCGGCGCGCCTGCTGGGGATGGACCCGGTGCTGATGGCCGCCCTGCAGACGGCGGGAGGATCGGTGGGGTCAATGGTGGCCCCCGCCAAGGTGGTCCTGGCCACGGCCGCCGTCGGCCTGAGCGGGCAGGAGGGGCGGGTGATGCGCCTGACGGCCCGGTATGCGCTGCCGATGACGGTCGCCCTCGGGCTGGTGGGGTGGGCGCTCCAGGTCGCCCGGTGAGGCGGTGCGCCGGCGCGGGGGCGTCCGCCCGGAGCACGGAAGGAGGGGAGTGCGATATGGACACGGTGGTGGCGCCCGACGGGGCGCGCCTGGCGTACGACGACCGCGGCAGCGGCCTGGCGGTGGTGTTGCTGCACGGGTTCCCGTTTTCCCGGCGGATGTGGGCGCCTCAGGCCGCGCTGGCCGACCGCTACCGCCTGATCACCCCGGACCTGCGCGGGTTTGGAGACTCGGCGGGGGTTCCCCAGTCCCTGGACCAGCTGGCCGACGACCTCCAGACCCTGGTGGAGCACCTGGCTCTGCGGGACTGGGTGCTGGGAGGGTTCTCCATGGGCGGGTATGTGGCGTTCCGCTATGTGGCGCGCTACGGTCAGCGGATGCGGGCGCTGCTGCTTCTGGACACCCGCGCCGAACCCGACTCCCCCGAAGGCCGGCGCCGCCGGCTGGAGGCCATCGCCCGCATCGAACGCGACGGCCCGGACGGCTACCTGGACGAGTTCGTGTCGGTGGTGGTCTCGCCGGGGACGCTGCGGACCCGGCCGGAGGTGGGCCGGAGGGTGCGCGCCCTGATGGAGGCCCGCCCCGCCTCGCTGGTGGGCGCGCTGCGGGCCATGGCCGACCGGCCCGACAGCACGCCCCTGCTGGCGGAGATCACGGTTCCCACCCTGATCGTCGTGGGCGCCGACGACCAGGCGACGCCGGTGGCCAGCGCCCGGGCCATGGCCGAGCGTATCCGCGCTTCCCGCCTGGAGGTGATCCCGGACGCCGGCCACGTGGCCAACATCGAGCAGCCCCAGCGGTTCACCGAGGTGGTGCGCGATTTCCTGGACGCGCTGCC
>JAVHLZ010000039.1:0-10320 GCA_031081675.1 Armatimonadota bacterium | reverse complement strand
GAGCGGCAGCCCGACTAGGTGCAGGCGTCGCGGGGCGTCCGCTGAGGGGACTGTCCCCACCGCGAGATGGTGCCTGTCACCCGCCGGGGCGCGGGGACAGTCCCCTCCTGCAGATAGGGACTGTCCCCGCCTGATGGGTCTGGGGCCGATGGCCGGTTCGGGCCATGGACGCGTGGCCCGGGAGCTGATAGCCTCGGGGTCGATCTCGCTTCCGGGAGGTTCGGCATGGCCAGGCGTCCGAGGGGCGTCATCGTTCACGCCGTGGTGCACGTGACCGCGCGAGGGAACCGGGGCAGTCCGATCTTCATGGACGAGGGCGACTACCGGGCGTTTCTGAGAGACCTGCAGGACCTGTGTGGGCAGCACGGCGCCCGGGTGCACGCCTACTGTCTGATGACCAACCACCTGCACCTGCTGGTCCAGGTGGGGGAGCGTCCGCTGTCCCCCGTGATGCGCGCCCTCCTCCACCGCCACGCCCGGAGGATCAACCGACTCTACTACGGAGGCGGCCACGTGTTCGGCGACCGGTTCTGGTCGCGCCCGTGCACCTCCGAGTCCGACGTCCTCAGCACCATCCGGTACATCCACGCCAATCCGGTCGAGGCGGGGCTGGTGGACGCGCCGGACGCCTATCCGTGGAGCAGCCACCGCATCTACCTGGGACAGGAGGAGGCTCCCTGGGTGAGTACGTCGGCGCTGGAGTTCTTCAGCGCCGACAGGGCGCGGGCGCAGGCCGCCTATGCGGTGTGGATGGCTGGCGGTCTGTCCGAAGCGGGGGCGAAGGGAGGAACCGGCCGGCCACGCCCCTATGGGGGAGCGGGGATCGGTCCGGCGCGGCGAACCCGCCACAGCGCGGGCAGCCAGGAATACCCCAGCACGTACGAGAACACCGCGGCACCGCCCGCGTAAGCGGCTCCGCCGGCAGCGGCCGCGGCCGGATGCCCCGCGAGGGTGGCCCCGGCGATCAGGACGCTGCCGGCGGTCAGCAGCACGAGCGGAACTGCCCCGGCCCGCGGCCAGTAGGGAGCCTCCAGCCTCGGCACGTCGTAGGCGCTCATGCCCAGGGCAAACCGGTAGTACCACATGAGGAACGGAGTCACCTTGTAGGCCTGGCCGGTGATGACCAGGGTCACCCACCCCAGCAGGTACCAGGCGACGGCGGCCGCGGCCCACCGGACACGGTCGCCCGGCAGTCCTCCGGCGGCCGCCAGCAGCACGCCCGCCCCCAGCACGGCCGTGCCGGCCGCCACCACGCGCCAGTGGGCGCGGGTGATGTCGGGAGCGGGCTTGGTCCACTGCCGCAGGAAGGCGGCCACATCCCACGCGTACAGCAGCGCCGCCACCCCCAGGGCGATCAGGCCCCACCGGGTGAAGGTTCCGCCCGCCAGCGCCCCCGCCGCGAGCCCGGCCACGGCTGCCACCCCCGCGAGCAGCACCGCCCGCGACCGCAGGACGGGTGACTCCTTCAGCCCGGCAAAGCGCGGCAGCAGGTAGTACGACGCGCCCGCGATCAGCAGGCCGAACCACCCCACCAGGCCCAGGGCCAGGTGGACCTGCAGCCCCGAGATCAGCAGGCGCGGCCAGACCGCCAGGCGCCAGTTGGCCGCCAGCAGCAGCCCCCACACCGTCACCAGGCCCAGGCACGCCGTCGCCGCCACCAGCAGGTCCAGCCCGGCGGGCCACCGGGACCGCCTTCTCACCACCGCGGCCGCCACGATCAACGTGTATCCCGCCGACAGCACCACCAGCACCCCACCGGCGATCAGAACGCCGGTCAGCCGCGCGCCAAACCCCACGGCCAGCGCCGCCACCCCGCCCAGGTACGCGGCGAACTGGATGACGACATCCCGTCCCGGGTCCCGCCGGACGCCGGCGGCGGCCGGCAGCAGCTGGTGCAGGGCCCCCAGGGCGATCATCGTCCCCCACCCCAGGGTGACGAGGTGGTTGGCGGCGAGGACGGCGGGAGACCGCACCTGCAGGGCGGCCAGGCGCGGAGCGGCGAAGGCGACCAGGGCGGCCACCACCGGAAACCCCAGGACGGCGGCCAGCAGGAACAGGCCCGAGCGGGTGAGGTGGGGACGGTCGGGCTGCGCCCAGGCCGGGCGGGCCGAACCCGAGGACATGGCGTCAGACGGGCAGGCGACCGCGCAGCGACTCCGGGTGGTGGGGTCCCGCGGTCGCGATCAGCGCCCGGGCGTGCTCCACCTGCTCCCACACGTTCCACAGCAGCACGCCCCGCACCCGACCCTCCCGCAGGTAGTACACCACGCCTTCCCGGTACGGTTCTCTCCAGTCCTCCACCACCTGCAGGCGCGCGTCCACGTCTCCGACGGCTTCGTAGCCCAGGTCAAACAGGTCCGAGTAGAAGAACGGGAGGTGGTGGTAGGGCTCGGCGCGTCCGGCCATGTTGCGGCCGGCCGCCTGGCCCATGGTGTTGGCGTTGTCCTCGTGCTCCACCCGGATCCGGGACCCCAGGGCGGGGGCGAAAAAGCGCGCCACGTCTCCGGCGGCGTAGATGTCGGGGTCGCTGGTGCGCAGGTAGTCGTCCACCACAATCCCGTCGTCGGTGCGCAGGGTGGCGGCGGCGGCCAGCTGATCGTTGGGCTGGATGCCGATGCCGGCCACCACCCCGTCCACCTCCACCTCCTGCCCGCGATCGGTGCGCAGGGCCAGCCGCCCGCCGCGGGCTTCCAGGCCCGCGGCCAGTTCTCCCGCCCGCACCTCCACTCCCCGCTCGCGGTAGTAGTCGTTGAGAAACCGGCTGAGCCCCGGGGGGAACAGGCGGGCCCCGATGCCCTCTTCGGGGAACAGCATGATGACCTGAACACCCTGCAGGGCCAGGGCGGCGGCGATCTCCGAGCCGATGAACCCGCCGCCGACGACGGCGAACCGGGTTCCGGGGGTCGCCCGCTCCCGCAGCCGGCGGTAGTCATCGTAAGTCCGGAAGTAGATGACATGCTCGCCGGCGGGGTCCAGGGGCAGGCGCCGGGGCTGTCCACCGGTGGCCAGCAGCAGCTTCTCGTAGGTGTAGGTCGCGCCCCGGTCATCCACCACCAGGTGCCCGGCCTTGTCGATCCGCACCGCCCGACGCCCCAGGTGGAGCTCGGCGCCCAGAGCGGCGGTGTCGCGCCAGATCTGCTCTTCGGGCTGCCCCTTCCACAGGCCCTTGGACAGGGGTGGGCGGTTGTACGGCGGGTGGGGTTCCGCGCCCAGGACACCGATGGTTCCCGAGGCGTCGACCTCGCGGATTCCCCTCACGGCTGCGTCGCCGGCCATGCCGGCGCCGATGATCAGGTAGCGGTAGTGCGGCATGAGAGACCTCCCGGGCGGGATCTGGTCTTCATCCTGGCCGAGGCGGCGGGTCTCGTCAACGGCTCAGGGGCCGGTCACGATGACCCTGCCCTTCATGTCCTGCGCGTGATACGTGCAGACGTAATCGTACACCCCCGGCCGGGAGAAGGTGAGGCGTGCCGACTGGCCGGGGCGCAGGTTCAGGAAGGGGAAACCGCCCCCCAGGACAGCCACCGAGTGGGTGAAGTTATCGGCGTTGTGCCAGGTCACCGTGCTGCCGGGCCGCACGGTGATCACGGCAGGCTCAAACCGGTAGCTGGGCGGCATCTCCACGCGGGTGGCGGCCACGGGCGCAGCGCTCCCGCCCCGGGCGCACCCGGCCGCCAGGACCAGGGCGAGGGCCGCCAGGACCCCCGCCGTTCCCCCCGCCGCGCGCGTGCGCCGCCTCCCCACGGGCTATGCCCTCCGGGCCGCCAGCATCTTCTGGCTGACGGCGGTGAAGATCGCGATGAAGGCCAGGGCGTCCAGCACCTCAGCCAGGGTGTGGGACGAACAGGACGATGTGAATCAGCAGGAAGACTGCTGGCGGAATGGCGTTGAGGAACCCTCCAAACGGCATCGGCTCTCCCTCCCCGTGGATGGCGAGTGTGGCCCGGGCGGGGGCGTCGCCGGCCGACGCCCGGCCCGGGAGTCCGCGACGACTCCCCCAAGGGCGACGAGCATCCCTCCAAAGATCACCAGGTGCGCCCGGTGGCGCGCGCGTCCGGAGGGGGCGGTGGACAGGTGCCCCGACGGATGACCAGCCTGCCGGAACGCCATGGCCTCGTCGATCGCCGCCCCCAGCCCCCCGAAGACGACCAGGGCCAGGCCCGCCCATACTGCAGCGGCGCGCACACCTCGCGCGGGCCTGTGTGATGGGACGGCCTGATCTTCCATCTCCACCCGGGCCAGCGGGGGGCCGACCTCTCTGCGCAGGCTATCATGACCGAGATTATTTGTCAATATATCTTGCTTTATTTGTTTCTATTGCCCTAAATCGAGAGGCGGGTGTAAGATTTTAGGTGATGCATCAGACGCGCCGCCGGATCGTGGAGCTGCTGCGGGTGCACGGGGGGCTCACCGTGGGAGATCTGGCCCGCCACCTCGACCTCACCCGCACGGCGGTCGTGAGCCATTTGGCGGCGCTCCAGGCCGAGGGTTACGTGACCCGGGCGGGTCTGCAGCCCGGGCGCAGGCGCCCGCGGGTGGTGTACACTCTCACGCCGGCCGCCGACGGCCTGTTCACCAAATCCTACGAGGAGTTTGCCGCCGCGCTGCTGGGGGAGCTGCGGTCTGTCGCGCCCGACGGACTGACGGAGGCGCTGCGCCGGATCGGAGACCGGTGGATCGCCCGCGACCTGCCTCGGGTGGAAGGGGCGACCGGGGTCCAGCGCGTGGAGCGCGCCCTGCAGGTGTTGGCCGAGCGGGGATTTCTGCCGCAGATGCAGCGGCGCAACGGGGAGTACGTGCTGAGGGAGCACAACTGCCCCCTGATGCGGCTGGCCGTGCAGGATGCGGAGGTGTGCGCCATGGTGCACCGGTGGCTGGAGGCGCTGTTCGGCACGTGCCTGGAGAGGACCCGGTGCATGCGGCTGGGCGACCCCTACTCGGAGTACCGCCTGGCAGCCCCGCCGGGTGCTGCCGGCAGGTAGGGTGTCGTGGCTCCGGTGATCGGCCTCAAGCGCGTCTACGACCCCCCGTCTTTGGCCGACGGGAAGCGGTTTCTGGTGGACCGCCTGTGGCCGCGGGGCCTCAGCGCCGCCGCGCTGCGAATCGACGGGTGGCTGAAGGATGTCGCACCCAGCGACGCTCTGCGGCGCTGGTTCGGCCACGACCCTCGCCGGTGGGACGAGTTCGTCCGCCGCTACCACGCCGAGCTCGACGCCCGCCCCGAGGCCTGGGCGCCCCTGGCGTCGGCGGCGCGGGAAGGCCCGATTACCCTGCTGTTCTCGGCCCGGGACACCGAGCACAACAACGCCGTGGCGCTGCGGGCGTACCTGCTGGGGCGGCTGACGGCTGGTCCGCGGCGGAGGGGACGGCGCGGGGCCTCCGCCGGGCGTTCTGACCGTTGACAGTCCCGCGACGCCTGTGCTACAAGGAGGGCACTTCCCCACCTCGAGGACGTCGGTGCCGGGACGACAATCCGATCCGCAGGTCCGGGAGGGCGCCCGGTGAGCAAGTGCCACGTGTGCGGCCTGCCCGACACCCAGACGGTCCTGGTCAAATGCCAGTGGTTCGGCCGGGGGACCAAGTGGCTGTGCGTGGAGTGCCTGCGCAGCCGTCCGCTTGCGGAGACTGCGGGGACCTCGCCGGAGGGGCGTACCAATCCTGCCGGCGTCCGCCAGCCTGCGCCACGCTCGTAGCCCTCGACAGTCCTTGACAGGGCCGGCGGTTTCTGCTAATTGAGAAGGCAACTCTGCCGCCTGCGGGCGGTGGGGTGAGGCCGCTGAGGAAGTGCGCCTAGGGTTCCGCCGCGCCTATCGGGCGCGGGCCTGGTTCTAGCGGCGCAGGCCGGCGATCCGCCCGGCTACACCGTCGGGAGAGAAGCCCGAGGGGGAGGTTCCTCGGTCCGGAAGGCGTGCCTTCCGGCGGGGGATCGTCCCCTCGGGCTTCGATGTCCTGGGCGGGAGGCCGCGGTGGACGACGGCATCGACATCGAGCGAGACGCCTGCGGGGTGGGGTTTGTCGCCGACGTGGCCGGCCGCCGCAGCCACGCCATCCTCGCCCAGGCCCTGGCCGCCGTCGCCCACCTTCGCCACCGGGGGGCGGTGAGCGCCGACGGGCGCACCGGGGACGGCGCCGGGGTCCTGACCCAGCTGCCCTACGAACTGCTGCGCCGGGACCTGGCCTTCAGCCTGCCCCCGGACCGCGTGGCCGCCGGGATGGTCTTCCTGCCCCGGCGCGACCTCGGCCGGGCACGCGCGCTGGTGGAACAGACCCTGGCCGCCGGCGGCCTGCCCGTCGTCGGCTGGCGTGCAGTCCCCACAGACCCGGACGCGCTGGGGGACCACGCCCGCGGCACGCGGCCGGAGATCGCCCAGGTGGTGGTGGCGCGGCCGGCGGGCCTGGACCCGGACGCTTTCGAACGCGTCCTGTACCTGTGCCGGCGGCGGATCGAGCGGTGCGCGCAGCAGGCCGGCCTCGACCTGTACATCGCCTCCCTGTCGGGCCGGACCATGGTGTACAAGGCCCTGCTGTCCTCGCCGGCGCTGCCCCGCTTCTACCCGGACCTGACCGATCCCGCCTACGCCACGGCCCTGGCCGTCTTCCACCAGCGCTACAGCACCAACACCTTTCCCAGCTGGCGCCTGGCCCAGCCGTTCCGGCTGCTGGCCCATAACGGCGAGATCAACACGCTGACGGGCAACGTGCTGTGGATGCGCGCCCGGGAGGCCTCTCTGCGCTCGGCCCTGTGGGACGAGGTCCTCGACGACCTGCGCCCGGTGGTGCAGGAGGGGGGGAGCGACAGCGCGATGCTGGACAATGTCGCCGAACTGCTGGCGCTGTCCGGCCGCCGCCTGCCCCACGTCCTGGCGATGTTGGTCCCCCAGGCCTGGGAAGACGCGCCCGGCGTGGATCCGGCCGTGCGGGCGTTCTATGCGTACCACGCCTGTCTCACCGAACCCTGGGATGGCCCGGCCGCCCTGGCATTTTCCGACGGGACGGTGGTGGGGGGCGCCCTGGACCGCAACGGCCTGCGCCCGGCCCGATACCTGGTGACGCGCGACGGCCGGGTGATCCTGGCATCCGAGGCCGGCGTCCTGGACATCCCTCCCGAGGAAGTGGCGGAGAAAGGGCGCCTGGGTCCGGGGCAGATGCTGGTGGTCGACACCGCCCGCGCTCAGGTGACGCGCGATCCCGACGTCAAGGCCGGGCTGGCGCGCCGTCAGCCGTATGGCGAGTGGGTACGCCGCCACCTGGTCAGCCTGCCCGCGCGGCCGGCGGGGCGTGCGGAGGTGCCGGGAACCGACGGGGTGCCGCTGCCCGTCCGCCAGCGCGCCTTCGGGTACACCGCCGAAGAGGTGGAGCGTATCCTGCGCCCGATGGTCCGCGAGCGGAAGGACCCGGTCTTCTCCATGGGCGACGACACGCCGCCGGCGGTCCTGGCGCAGCGGCCGCGCCTGCTCTATCACTACTTCAAGCAGCGCTTCGCCCAGGTGACCAACCCGCCGATCGACCCCCTGCGGGAGCGGGCCGTCATGTCCCTGGCGGTCCTGGTGGGCCCGCGGCCGTCGCTGCTGGAGGAGACGCCCGAACACGCGCGCCTCCTGCGCCTGCCCTCGCCCGTGCTCCTGCCCGACGAGCTGCGGTGGATCTGCGAGCACGGCCCCTACCGGGTGCGGCCGCTGCTGGCGCGCTTTCCCGCCGATCGGGGGGTCCAGGGACTGCGGGACGCGCTGGCGGAACTGGACGACGCCGCCGCCCAGGCTGCGGCGGCCGGCGAGCTGGTCTTGCTGCGGGATGGAGACATCGCTGCCGGATGGGCGCCGATCCCGATGCTGCTGGCGGTGGGCGCCGTGCACCACGGGCTGATCCGGAGGGGGCTGCGGATGCAGACCGCCATCCTGGTCGAGACCGCCGAGGCGCGGGAGGTCCACCACCTGGCGTGTCTGGTGGGCTACGGCGCCAGCGCCGTGTGCCCGATCCTCGCCCTGCAGACGCTGGCGGCCGACCCCGAGCTGCCGGGCCCGGTGGCCGAGCGGTGGGCGGCCTACCGCGCGGCCCTGGAGGCCGGGCTGCTGAAGGTGATGTCCAAGATGGGGATCAGCACCGTCAGCGGCTACTGCGGCGCGCAAGTCTTCGAGGCCGTGGGCCTGTGCCGGGGCGTGGTGGAGACCTACTTCAGCGGGACGCCCTCGCGCCTACAAGGGATCGGGCTGGAGGAGATCGCCGCCGACGTCCTGGAGCGCCACCGGGCGGCGTGGGCCGACCCCGCGGGGCCGCTGCCGGACCCGGGCCTGGTCCGCTTCCGGCGGGGTGGCGAGTACCACGCCTTCAACCCCTACGTGGTGAAGGCCGCCCACCGGGCCGCCCGCGAAGGCACCGACGCCGCCCGCGCCGCCCTGGACGGCCTAGTGACCTCCCGTCCGCCCACGGCGCTGCGCGATTTGCTGGAGCCGGTCCCCCGGTCTCCCATCCCCCTGGAGGAGGTGGAGCCGGCCGAGGCCATCCTGCGCCGCTTCGTCATCTCGGCCATGTCCTTCGGGGCCCTGAGCCGGGAGGCCCACGAAGCTCTGGCCATCGCCGCCAACCGCGTGGGAGCCCGCAACAACTGCGGGGAAGGCGGGGAGGATCCCCGACGCTACGGCACCGAGGCGAACAGCCGCATCAAGCAGATCGCCTCGGCGCGCTTCGGGGTGACGCCGGCCTACATCCTGTCGGCCGACGAACTGGAGATCAAGATGGCCCAGGGCAGCAAGCCCGGCGAGGGCGGCCAGCTGCCCGGCCACAAGGTGTCCGCGGAGATTGCCCGCATCCGCCGGGCCCAGCCGGGCATCACCCTGATTTCGCCACCCCCCCACCACGACATCTACAGCATCGAGGACCTCGCCCAGCTCATCTACGACCTGCGGGCCGTCCACCCCCGCGCCCGGGTGGCGGTGAAACTGGTGGCGTCAGCGGGGGTGGGGGCCATCGCCGCGGGCGTCGCCAAGGCCGGCGCCGACACCATCCAGATCAGCGGCCACGACGGCGGCACCGGGGCCTCGCCCCTGGACTCCATCAAGAACGCCGGCGTGCCCTGGGAACTGGGGCTGGCGGAGGTGCAGCAGGTCCTGGTCCGCAACGACCTGCGGGCGCGGGTGCGGCTGCGGGTGGACGGCGGGTTGAAGGTCGGGCGGGATGTCGTGGTCGCCGCGTGCCTGGGAGCCGACGAGTTCGGCTTCGGGACGGCGGCGGTGGTGGCCCTGGGGTGCGTGATGGCGCGCCAGTGCCATCTCAACACGTGCCCGGTCGGCATCGCCACCCAGCGGGAGGACCTGCGCCGCCGCTTTTCGGGGACCCCCGAGATGGTGGTCGCCTACCTGCGGGGCGTCGCCGAGGACGTGCGCCGGTGGCTGGCCCGTCTGGGTGTCCGATCCCTGGAGGAGGTGATCGGGCGGGTGGACCTGCTGCGCCCCCGCCCGGTGGACCACCCGCGGGCCCGGACGGTGGACCTGAGGTTCCTCCTGACCGATCCCGATCCCGCCGGCGACCGACCACGCCGTGCCGTGGCGATGACCGTCCCCCGGCCCGACAGCCGGCTGGACCGCCAGATCCTGGCTGACATCAGCACCGCCCTGGAACAGGGCCGGACGGTGGACCTCACCTATCCCATCACCACCGCCGACCGCGCGGTGGGCGCCCGGCTGGCTGGCGCGCTGGCGGAGCGGTACGGGGACGACGGCGTGGCAGCGGGGACGATCACCCTGCGGTTTCGGGGCAGCGCCGGCCAGAGCTTCGGCGCGTTCCTGGTGCCGGGGGTCACCCTGATCCTGGAGGGGGAAGCCAACGACTACGTGGGCAAGGGGATGGCCGGCGGGGAGATCATCATCCGCCCGCCGGCGGGATTCCCCCTCCCCTCCGAGCACAGCGTCATCATGGGGAACACCGTCCTCTACGGTGCCACCGGGGGACGGCTGTTCGCCGCCGGCCGGGCGGGCGAGCGCTGTGCCGTGCGCAACAGCGGGGCGGTGGTCGTGGTGGAAGGGGTGGGAGACCACGGCTGCGAGTACATGACCGGCGGAATCGTCGTGGTCCTGGGCGAGGTCGGACGCAACTTCGCCGCGGGGATGACCGGCGGGGTCGCCTACGTGCTGGACGAGGCGGGCGTCCTGCCCGCGCGCTGCAACCCCGAGCACGTGACCTGGGCGCGCCTGGAAGATCCCGACGACGAGGCGCTGGTCCTCAGGCTGCTGGCCGAACACGCCCGGCTGACGGGCAGCCGCCGGGCCGAGCAGATCCTGCGGCGGTGGGACGTGTGCGCCCCGCACATCTGGAAGGTGACGCCCC
>JAVHLZ010000038.1 GCA_031081675.1 Armatimonadota bacterium | reverse complement strand
GGCTAGGCTGCTTCCACCGGACGTGGGGCGCCCCGCGCGGGCCTGCGTCGGAACCCCCGCAGAACCGGCAGCAGGAACAGCACCGCGCTGGCCGCGATGAACGCCAGGGCGATGGGGCGGGTGAGGAAGAAGCCCACGTGACCCTGGCCCATGATCAGGCTCTGGCGCAGCGCCTGCTCGGTCATGTCCCCCAGGACCAGCGCCACCACCAGGGGCGCCAGCGGATACCTCAGCTTCTTGAACAGGTAGCCGGCCACCCCTGAGGCGAGCATGATCCACAGGTCCAGGATCTGGTTGTTGGCGGCGTAGGCGCCGATGCTGGACAGGATGACGATCAGCGGCGCCAGGATCCCGAACGGGATGCGGTTGATGGCCGCAAACACCGGCACCAGGGTTAGTACCAGGACAACGCCGACCACGTTGGCGATGTACATGGAGCCGATCAGGCCCCAGACAAACTCCCTCTGCTCGGTGAACAGCAGGGGCCCGGGATTGAGCCCCCAGATGAAAAAGCCCGCCAGCATCACCGCCGCCGTGGGCGAACCGGGAATACCCAGGGTCACCATGGGCAGCAGGGCCCCGATGCCGGCGGCGTGGGCGGCGGTCTCGGGGGCGACCACCCCCTCCACCTCGCCCTTGCCGAACCGTTCGGGGTGTGCGCTGAACTGCTTGGCCAGGCCGTAGCTCATGAACGACGCCGGGGTGGCGCCGGTGCCGGGCAGAACGCCGATCCAGAACCCCAGGATGGTGGCCCGCACCAGGGTGGCCACGTACCGGGGGAACAGCTTCCACGTCTCCCACAGGTCGCGGAAGCTGATCCGGCCCCGCACCCCTTCAATGCGCAGCCCTTCCTCCACCGTCAGCAGGATCTCCCCCAGGCCGAACAGCCCGATGGCGATCACCACGAAGTTGATCCCGCTCTGCAGCTCCACAAACCCGAAGTTCATCCGGGGCCGGCCGCTGACGATGTCAAACCCCACCGTGGACAGCAGCAGCCCCAGCAGGGTCATCAGCACCGTCTTGAGCAGGTCGCCTCCGCCCAGACCCGCAAAGGTGGCAAACGCCAGCAGCAGGACCGCAAAGTTTTCCGGCGGGCCGAAGCGCAGTGCCAGCTCCGCCAGGGGCGGAGCGAAGAACGTGAACAGGATGATGGACACCAGCGCGCCGATGAACGAGGAGGTGAACGCCGCCGTGAGGGCGATGCCCGGCTTGCCCTGCTTGGCCAGCGGGTGGCCGTCGAAGGTGGTGGCCACCGACCAGGGTTCGCCCGGGATGTTGAACAGGATGGAGGTGATGGCGCCCCCGAAGATGGCGCCCCAGTACACCGAGGCCAGCAGGATGATGGCCGATGTGGGCGTGAGGGTGAAGGTCAGCGGCAGCAGCAGCGCCACGCCGTTGGTCCCCCCCAGCCCCGGCAGCACGCCGATGGCGGTCCCCAGGACCAGGCCGACGACCGCCACCAGCATGTTGACGGGCGTGAGGGCGACGCCCAGGCCGTACAGCAGGTTGTCAAAGACCGACAGGAATCCCATGCCCTATCTCCCGTAGAGGATCGACTCCAGCAGCGCCCCTTTGGGCAGCGGCAGCAGAAACCAGCGCTCGAAGATGAAAAACAGCGCCAGCGGCACCAGCACGCTGACCAGCGCGATGGACAGGGGGCGGTGTCGGCCCACCAGCCACATGTAGCCGGCCAGGTACAGGGCGCCGCCCAGGTAGATCCCGAGCACGTTCATCAGCGCCACCACCGCCGCCATGGGCAGGAAGACCGCCAGCAGCGGCCGCCAGGCGTGCGCCGGGATGAACACGTCCCGGTCGCCGGCCGCCGGCCGGGCCCGCAGCCGGCCCAGCAGGATTCCCCCCGCCGAGACCGTCACCCCCACCGCCAGCCAGAAGGGGAAAAACCCCGCCCCGGGTCCGATGGCCGTCCACCCGATGGGAAGCTGCACCGCCTGCCAGATCAGGACCCCGCCCAGGACCACCAGGACCACGGCCATGCCGACTTCCGCTCTCCGCATCCTCCCCTCCCCCCAAGGAGGCGGCGGGCGGGGCCGGGCACCGCCGCCCGCCGCCGGATCCGTGGGATCGTCCTACGGGCCGATCAGCCCGCCCTTGGTCATCAGCGTCCGCACGGTGGCGTCCTTCTGCTCCAGCCACCGCACGTAGTCGGCGCCCGTGAGGAAGGCTTTGGTGAAGGCACCGCGCTCGATGAAGTCGGCCATCTCCGGCGTGTCCATCAGCCGCCGGAACACGTCCACGTAGAACGCCACCGCCTCAGCCGGCATGGCCGGCGGCCCGAAGATCCCCCGCAGCATCTGGTACTCGATGTTCAGGCCCAGCTCTTTCATGGTGGGGATCTCCCGCCACCGCCCAAACGGCACGCGCTCGCTGGCGAAGATGGCCAGCGGCCGCACCCGGCCAGCCTCCCAGTGGCCCACGGCCTCCAGGGGGTTGTTGACGGTGAAGTCCACCTGCTTGCCCACCAGGGCCGCCGCCACCGCCCCGCCGCCCGGGAAGGGCACGTAGGTGAAGTCCACGCCCCAGGCCTGCTCCAGCAGCACCATGATGATCTCGTCCTCCTGCTTGCTGCCGGTGCCGGCCATCTTCAGGCTGCCGGGGGGCGCGGCCTTGGCCGCCCGCTCGAACTCCGCCAGCGTCTTCCAGGGCGAGTCGGCGTGCACCCACAGCACGAAGTTGTCCAGCAGCAGCCGCGCGATGGGGGTGAGCTTGCGCCAGTCAAAGCGCGACCCGTCCCGCATCCGGATCACCTGGGCCAGCGGTGTGGCAAACAGGTTGTCCAGGGTGATCAGGATGGTGTGGGGGTCGCCGGTCTTGTCGATCATCCACAGGAACGCCTGCGCCCCCGCCCCCGCCGGCCGGTTGACCGGGATAAAGGGCTGGGGGGAGAGGTTGTACTTCTGGATCAGCGGTGCCATGAAGCGCGCCTGCTGGTCCGCGCCCCCGCCCGTGCCGGCCGGAATGGTCCACTCCACCGGGCGCCGGGGCGTCCACGCCGGCGCACCCACCGCAGGCACCGCCAGGGCTGCCACCACAAGGACGAGGCCCGCCACCCAGGCAGGCCTCACCCGGCCTGATCGCATCGCCTCTCACCTCCCCAGGATTCTGCCCTGCGCGCCGTGCGCACCGGGGCCGAGCCACGCCACCGGCCCCAGAGACGGACCAGGGGGCCCCCGTCAGGCAAGCCCCCGTCCGTGCGTCTCATAGGCGGCGCTACGTCACACGGGCGGCCGATCCTGCTCCAGCTCCTTGCGGAACGGGATGACGCCGGGGATCAGCCACTTCTCCCACATCTCGTCCACCTTGGCCTGGAAGTAGTCGATGTCGTCGTCGGTGAAGTGGGCAAAGCGCCCCTGGCGGATCAGGTACTCCCGCACCGGCTTGCGCCTGGCGCGCTTTTCGGCGATGGCCTTGGTGCGCCCGTACAGCTTGAGCACGCCGTTTTCCACCTCGTACAGAGGCCACACGCCGGTCTCCACCGCCAGCTCGCCCAGCTCGTGGGACAGCATCGGGTCGTAGTCCCACCCCTTGGGGCAGGGGTCCAGGGAGTGGATGAAGGTGGGCCCGCCGATGCTCAGGGCCTTGCGGACCCGGTTCATGAAGTCCACGGCATAGGAGGCGCACACGGTGGCCACGTACCGGCACTCGGGGTGCCCGGCGGCCAGCATCCCCGCCACGTTCTTCTTCCACCGGGTGTGCAGCAGGCGCTTCATCTTGCCCGGCGGGCTGAAGGTGGTGTGGGCGCCATAGGGGGTCAGGCCCGACAGCTGGATGTCGGTGTTGGCGTAGGATTCGTTGTCGTAGAGCAGGATCAGGAAGTTGTACTGGGGGTGGGTCAGGGCCGCCGAGATGGCCGACAGGCCCATGTCGGCCCCGCCGCCGTCACCGCAGAAGGCGATGACGTTGATGGGCTCTTCCTTGATCTTGCCCTTGCGCATCAACACCCGCAGGGCCGCCGCCGTGCCCAGCCCGGCCGAGCCGGAACTGCCCAGCTGGGTGTGCATCCAGGGCACCACCCACGACGTGCTGTAGTAGGTGGTGTTGGCCACGTACATGCACCCCGTGCTGCCCAGCACGATGGTGCGGGGGCCGGCGGCCTTCACCATCAGCTTCATCACCAGGGCCGACTCGCACCCCTGGCACGTGCGGTGGCCGGAGGTGAAGTACTCCTCCAGGGGGGCCTTCTTGACCCCCTTGATCTGTTCCAGCTGCTGCGTGGGCAGCGCGGTCTCCACGGCATCCATGGTCCTCACCTCGGGCACAGACGTCCCCGCCTACTCCCGAATCCCCACCCACGTGGTCAGCGGCACCGCCCGGCCGGCGGCCGCCTCAAACAGCAGATCGCTCATGCGCCGGACGTCGGGGACGGTGACCTCCCGCCCGCCCAGGCCGCAGATGAACCCGAGGACCGGCGGGCGCGACGGGTGGGGATACAGCGCGGCCCGCACCTCGGTGGCCACCACGCCGCTCACGTGGGGCGCGCCGAACGAGTAGTCCCGGTCGATGACGCCCACGGCCCGGTACCGGCCGAGGACCTCCGCCAGCTCCTCCGCCGGGAAGGGCCGGAACCACCGCAGCCGGACGAAGCCCACCTTCTTGCCCTCGCGGCGCATCTGGCGGATGGCCACCTTGACCGGCATGGAGAGGGTGCCCATGCCCACCAGGACCACGTCGGCGTCGTCGGTCTGATACTCCTCGAAGAACGGGTTGCCGTAGGAACGGTTGAAGATGCGCTCAAACTCCCGGTAGGCTTCCGGAATCACCACCGTCTTGGCCCGCTTCATGGCCTCGTCGTTGTGCTTGCGCAGCTCCATCAGCCAGTCCTCGTTCACCTGGGGCGCGACGGTGATGGGATTGTCGGGGTGCAGCAGGAGGTCGCCGCGGTTGTAGGGCGGCAGGAACGCCTTCACCCACTCCTGGGGCGGGATCTTCACCAGGGCCTGGGAGTGGGTCAGAAACGCCCCGTCGCACGCGATGGCGCAGGGCAGGAACACCCGCCGGTCCTCCGCCACCCGGTAGGCAATCAGGGCCGTGTCCAGGGCCTCCTGGGCGGTATCGACCCACACCAGCAGCCACCCCAGGTCCCGCACGGCCAGGGCGTCGTTGTGCTCCACCCCGAACGCCCCCGGGTCGTCCAGGGCCCGGTTGCCCACCATGGCCACCAGGGGGATGCGCAGCGCCGGCGTGACGGTGAGGGCTTCGAAGGCGTACATCCACCCCACGCCGCTGCTCCCGCAGAAGACCCGGGCGCCGGCGGCGCTGGCGTGCTTGACAATCTCGAACTGCGAGTGCTCGGATTCGGCCACGATGAACTCGCAGTCCAGCTCGCCGTTGGCCACCAGCTTGGCCACGTACTGCATCACCGTGTCGTAGGGCCGGATGGGGTAGGCGGTGATGACGTCCACGTCGGCCAGCTTGCAGGCGACGGCAATCGCCTCGCTGCCGCTGATGAGGGCTTCCTTCTCCTTCTGGGCCTGCTCGATCACCTGTGCCATGGCGTCCCCCCGTATGTCCCCCCGCGCTATCCTCCGGCGCTGGCTTCGCCGGGCTCGGCGGTCACGTCCTCGGCCAGCCGCTCCCCCAGCGAGCGGTCCACGACCCCGGCTGCGACCAGCTGCTGGATCTCCTCCACGTACTGGCCGCGGATCCGGAAGCCGTGCTGGCGGGGCGGCCGGGCGCGGATCTTGTCCTGCACCCACGCCCGATAGGCGTCTTTGTCCTGCTTCCACATCTCCCACTGGCTGCGGTTGTCGGTAAACGCGGTCTCGTTGACCATGGTGATGCAGTGCTCCACGGGACAGACGGCCTCGCAGACGCCGCACCCGCAGCAGGCCTCCATGTGGGCGTCGTAGTAGCCGTCGGGGGTCACATCGAAGCAGGAGTCAGGGCACTGCAGCCAGCACAGGGTGCACTTGACGCACTTGTCGAAGTCCACCACCGGCCGCATGGTGCGGGTGCTGAACTTCTTGAAGGTGGGGTTGCGGGCCGGCCGGAAACCGCCCACCTGGCCGGTGACCGGATCGGCCACGCCCTGCCCGACCGGAATCGCGGGGATGGACAGCCCTTCCCGCAGCTCGTACCAGCGGGGCAGCTCGAAGGCGTAGGGCTTCTCGGGGTTGCCCTCGGTAGGCAGGACGACGCGGGTCCGCAGGCGGTCGGCCGCCTTGCGGGCCGAGGCCACCTTCAGGTCGTCGTTCCACTCCTCCCGGATGGCCTTCTCCACCGCGTCCAGGTCGAACAGGTCGGGCAGCACCCGGGCGATGGCCCCCAGGACCCGGACGTCGGTGTGGTCGTCCTTGTAGACCCACAGCCCCGAAAAGCTGGGAATGCCCCGCAGAAGAGCCAGCTGGTAGGGGTAGTCCTTCCGGTGACACATGGAGATGATCGCGTCGAAGTCGTGCATCGTGGTGACGAGCAGGGTGCCGCCAGGCTTGAGCAGGCGGTTGATGGGCTGCAGCCCGTACCACGCCCAGGACTCCACCCCCTTGCACAGGGTGTCGTCCACCGCGATGGTGATGTCCACTTCCCGGGGCTCGTACTTGGCCATCCCTTCCTGCAGGGTTTCGTCGTCGGTGGCCACGATGGCGAAGTTCTTGGCGGGGATGCCGTTGCGTTCGGGGCTGTCCCCGTACCGGCCGAAGGAGATGCCGGTCTTGCCGGCGTGCCGGGCGGCCAGCACGATCCCCCGGCTGATGTTCTTGGCCAGGTTCTTCTGGAAGATCCCCCGGTAGACAATCTCGATGGCGAAGAGGCGGCCCACGGTCTACCCTCCCGTCTGGAGTGCGTGACTGCCCAGCAGCACCTGCTCGATCTCCTCCAGGTGTCGGCGCATCGCCCCCTCCGCCCCCTCCGGATCGCGCCGGCGGATGGCCTCCAGGATGCGCCGGTGCCCCTCCAGCGACCGCTGCAGCCGTCCGGGGACCTGCAGGGACTGCTCGCGGCTGGTGCGCAGCAGGTCCATCAGGACGTCCAGGATCCGCAGGATCACCCGGTTGCGGGCGGCGGTGGCGATGGCTTCGTGGAACTCGGAGTCCTCCTCGATGGCCAGCTGGCCCTGGGCCACCCGCGCCTCCTGGCGGGCCAGGATGGCCTCCAGGCGGGCCACGTCCTCGGGGGCGGCGTGGCGGGCCGCTCGGGCGGCCAGGTGGGGCTCGATCATCTTGCGGACGTCCAGCAGGTCGGCCAGCAGGGCGCGGTTGCGGACCAGCAGCGAGGCCAGGGGGTGGACCAGGGAGTCGGGGCTGAGGTCGCAGACGACGGTCCCCTCTCCCTGGCGCGGTTCCACCAGGCCCATCAGCTCCAGGACCCGGATGGCGTCCCGGACGGAGGTCCGGCTGACGCCAAAGCGCTCGGCCAGCTCGCGCTCGGGGGGCAGGCGGTCCCCGGGGCGAAGGCGCCCCTCGATGATCAGCCGCTGGATCTGGGAGGCAACTTCTTCATATATACGGGTGCGCCGGATGGGCTCCAGATTCTCTGCGACATCCGGAGGGGGTACTATTGTTGAGTCCCGCCCTGAGGAATGGTCCATTGGTCAGACCATTGATACTCTCTCACAGAGGTTGCGCGGTGTCAAGAGGCTGCCCGTCATTCCAGCGACCAGGCCTTCTTCCAGCTGTCCGGCAGGGGGAGGTCGGCGATCTTCGCGTAGAAAGCCCACATCCCCTGGTGGAGGGTCTCGTGCTGCAGCAGGGCCATCAGGTGCTGGAGCACCGTCACCTGCTCGTCGGGGCTCCAGTGGATGGTCCGGCCCAGGTCCTGCGCTCCCAGGCCGCGCACCGCCCCTTCCAGCTCGCCGTCCAGGTGCTGCAGGTAGGCCTCCACGTGCTCTCTGGACTGCTCCAGTTCCCTTCGCCGGGGCCGCGCTGAGATATCCATGGTCCCCGTGCGCAGAGCCTCCAGATACCACGCCTGGATGTCGCCGCAGTGCCGGATCTGGCGCACGAAAGTCCCGAACTCCGGGTGGGGGGAGAAGTTCATCACGGCGTAGGGCAGCGCCCGCAGCAGGTCGTAGGTAAGGCGCCGCGTCTGGACCCACGCCGCCAGCCACTGGTCAAACACGCTGCCGCCGGTGCCTGCGTCGGTCATGCCTGCTGCGCCTCCCGCAGAGCCGCCCGCCCCTGGCGCACGATCTGGAAGAAGGCCGGATCCTCCTTCACGGCCGGCGTGCGGGGGCGGGGCAGGTTCACCTCCACCTCGCACACCACGCTGCTCCCGGTACGCGGGGACGCGCCCCGGCCCATGACCACCACCCGGTCCGCCAAAAACACCGCCTCCTCGATGGAGTGGGTGACGAACACCGCAGTGAGCCGCCGCTGCTCCACCAGGCGCAACAGCTCCAGGTTCATGCGGTCCCGGGTGATCTCGTCCAGAGCCCCGAAGGGCTCGTCCAGCAGGAGCACCTGGGGGTTGAGGGTCAGCGCCCGGGCGAGGGCCACCCGCTGCTGCATCCCTCCCGACAGGGCATCGGGGCGGTAGTGGGCGAACTCTTCCAGCTGCACCGTCTGCAGCAGCTGCTCGGCCTGCGGCCGGTACCGACGCCGCGCCCACGGCCACAGCCACCACCGCGGGTCGCGCAGGCGCAGCGGCAGCAGCACGTTCTCCTCGGCCGACAGCCACTCCAGCAGCACCGGCGCCTGAAAGATCAGCGAGCACAGCCCGTCCCGCACGGCCTGCCGGGGAGGACGCCCGCACACCTCGATGGTGCCCTCCGTGGGCGGCCGCAACCCGGCCAGCAGAAACAGGACCGTGGTCTTGCCGCACCCCGACGGCCCGATGATCGCCACGAACTCGCCCGGCTGCACCTCCAGGGTGACGTTCGCCACCGCGTCCAGCGCCCGGGCCGGGCCGCCGCGGTGGGGGGAGGCCACCTCGTATGTCTTGCTGACCCGCGCCATCCGCAGGATCGGCGTCACGGACGCGGACACGCGGCCTCCCCCTCCGGGCGTCAGGGCATCACCCCGCTGGGGAAGCGGGTGGTGTAGGCGGCCTTCACGTTGGGCAGGGCGGTGAAGATGCCGGCGTTGACCAGATCCCTGGCCAGCTGGTCCCACGCCGCCGGGTCCACGTACCCGAGCCCCTTCTGGCGGGTGGCCGGCGTCACGATGATGGACTGGAGGAACTCCATCCCCTCGATCTCGTGGGCGCGGTCGAGGTTCTTGTTGTACTTCAGCAGGATGTCGGCCGCCTCCTCGCGGTTCGCCAGGGCGTACTTGAACCCCCGGTAGTGGCCGGTGACGAACTGCTGCACGATCTGCGGGTAGCGGCGGACGATCTCTTCGGTGGTGAACACCACATTCTCGGGCCACTTCATGCCGAAGTCGTCGGCGTAGGAGTAGACGTAGAACTTCTCGGTGACCAGGCGGCGGGCCACCAGCACCTCGTTGTACCCCATGGCGTGGGCGAACTGGTACTGCTTGCGCATCCACGCCCCGATGGTGGCCGGGTCGCCCTGCTGGTTGACGATGCGGATCTGCTTCTCCCAGCCGCGCCCGATCATGGCCTTGATCTGCTTGTCGTAGCCGATCCAGGTGGCCACCGTCCCCCGCACGTCCTTCGCGGACCGCAGGGGCACCCAGGACAGCAGGTGGATGGCCGACTTCTGGAAGTCATGGGAGACCACCACCAGCGGCAGCCTCTGCTTCTCCCGGGCCTCCAGGATGTTGTAGGGATAGTCCACGCCGAAGACGATCTCCCCCGCCCGGGCCTTGGCCATGACCCGGTCAATGGGCGACAGGCCCGGGCCGCCGCCGATCACCTGGACCCGCAGGGGACCGAAGAACCCCTTCTCGACGCCCACCGGATCGCCCATCGACTCGTTGTGAATGAACCACGCCTCGATGATGGAGACCGGCTGCCCCTGCGCCCCGACCCCGGCCGCCATCGCCAGGACCAGACACCCCACCAGCGCACCCCACCTCAGGCCTCCCATAGCCCACCTCCCCGTGTCGTCCCTGCTCCCGGACGGCCCGTCAGGACCGCTCCCGGGCCATGCTGACGTGCCAGGGAACCAGCAGCCGCTCGGCCACCGTGACCACACCCAGCAGCACCCACCCGATCAACGTGCAGAAGACCGCGGCCAGGAACACCCGCACCGTGTTCCCCACGTACCGCGAGTCCAGGATCATGTACCCCAGGCCCTCAAACGCCCCGAACAGTTCGCCCACGATGGCCCCGTTGACGGCCGCCATGACGCCGCCCTTGAGGCTGGTGAAGATGATGGGCAGGGCCGAGGGCAGCTTCAACAACAGCATGCGCTGCAGCCAGGTGGCGTTGTAGACGTCGAGCAGGTACTCCCGCATGGGGTCCACGGAGATGAACTCCTTGTGGGTGTGGTACAGGACCGCAAAGAAGGTGTACAGGCCGGCGATGACCACCTTGCTGGTGATCCCCAGCCCGAACCACACCACCACCAGCGAGGCCAGGGCCACAAACGGCGTGCTGTTGAGGGTCACCACGATCCGGTACAGGAACTCCTCCACCGGCCGGGGCAGCCACACGAACAGCATCGCCCCCAGCAGCGCCAGCGCCGACCCCGCGCCGAATCCCAGCACCGTTTCCTGGGCCGTCACCCGGGCGTAGGCCAGCACCAGCGGCGCGTCGGCGCGCAGCGCGGCCAGGATCTGGCTGGGGGCCGGCAACAGGTAGGGCTGGTCGTACAGCCGTGCCCCCACCTCCCACCCCAGCAGGACGACCGCCGCGAACACCGTCCACGAGCCCAGGTCGGCGACGGGGGTGCGCCGCGGGCGGCCGAGAGCCGCCGGGCCGGGGCGGGAGGGGGCGCGGGCCGTCACGGCACGAACCGCACCGGCTCCGCGTCGCCGGCCCAGCGCACCACGGACCGGGCCGGCTGGGTCTCGGCCACCACGCGCCCTCCGGAAAGGACCCACCGCCGCGCGGCCAGGGTCCGGATGGCGTCCACGGCCGTGGGAGCGTCGAAGACCACCAGGTCGGCCCGACGCCCTTCGGCCAACCCGTAGTCGGCCGCGCCGACGCACGCGGCGGCGCGGGTGGTCACCAGGTCCAGCAGCGTCTCCAGTTCGTCCCGCCCGGACAGCTGCCCGTAGTGCACCATGACAAAGCAGGCCTGCAGCGGGTCACCCACCCCCAGGGGGTACCACGGATCCATGATGGAGTCGTGGCCGATACAGACGTTGATCCCGTTGGCCAGCAGCTCCCGGACGCGGGTGAAGCCCCGGCGGATGGGATAGGTATCAAACCGCCCCTGCAGGACCGAGTTGTCCAGGGGGTTGGTGATGATGTGCACGCCGGCGTGGCGCATCCACCGGATGAGGCGGTAGGCGTAGGCGTTGTTGTACGAGTGCATGGCGGTGGTGTGGCTGGCGGTCACGCGCCCCTGCAGGCCCAGCCGGATGGTCTCCGCGGCCACCAGCTCCAGGAACCGGCTGTGGTCGTCGTCGGTCTCGTCGCAGTGCAGGTCCGCCGGCCGGCCGTACTCGGCGGCCAGCTGGAGGACGGTGCGCACGTCCCGCTCCCCGTACTCCCGGGTCCACTCGTAGTGGGGGATGCCCCCCACCACGTCCGCGCCCAGGTCCAGGGCCTGTCGCAGCAGCCGCTCGCCGTCGGGAAACGAGTAGATCCCCTGCTGGGGGAAGGCGACGATCTGCAGGGTGATCAGATCCCGCACCGCGTCCCGCAGCCGGAGCAAGGCCCGCAGCGCCGTGAGGTTCGGATCGCAGACGTCCACGTGGGTGCGCACGCGGGTGACGCCGTGGGCCAGCATCCACTTCAGGGCGGTGGTGGCGCGGCGCGTCACGTCGTCCTCGGTCAGGGCGCGCACCCGCTCGGCCCAGATCTCGATGCCTTCGAACAGGGACCCGGTGCGGTTGTGGCGGGGCTGCCCCACGGTGAGGGCGGCGTCCAGGTGGATGTGGGTCTCCACCAGAGCGGGGGTGACCAGGCTACCGCCGGCGTCCAGCTCCGTTGGGGCGGTGGCGTCCAGCCGGGGGGCGATGGCGGCGATGCGTCCGGCGCGCACCCCGATGTCGTGCAGCCCGTCCCTGCCCCGGACGGCGGCTCGGCGGATGATCAGGTCCATGGCGGCCCGGAAATCTTCCGGCTTTGTTCGCCAGGGCGCGCGCGCTTCCTGCTCCCCCGGCGGCACCTCAGCGGACGCGGCGCAGGTGGGCGCGGAAGTGGTCAACGATCCTCCGCCGCAGCGCCGCGATGTCGGCCTCCGGGTCGGTCACGTCGTCCCGGGGGAGGGCCAGCGGGACCGCCAGCTCCCATCCACCCGCCAGCATTGCCCGGATGGCCTGGGCGTCCTCGACCAGCTCCACCGACGCGCCCGGCGCCATCTCGGCGGCCACGGCCAGGATCTGCTCCTGGGCCCGGTCAATGCCCACCAGGGTGTGCAGAACCTCGACCACCTTCTCCCGCACTTCGGCGACGCTGCGGCCGCGCACGGGGGAGCGGGTGAGGGTGCGCCCCGCCGCCGGCTCCCAGATGGTGGCCGCATAGCGCCGTCCGGCGTCCGGCCCGGTGACGGTGACCAGGAAGCGCCGCCCGAAGACCTCGACCTCTTCCGGATCGGACACGACGACCCTCGGGAGAAGAAACGTTGACTCGGGAGAAGAGACGTTGAAGCGTTGGAACGTTGGAGCGTTGGAGGGCTGGAGCGTTGACGTGCCCCCGTCTGGAGGCAGTATCCCTTCTTCCCTTTTCCTTCTTCCCTCCTCCCTCTTAGAATGGAATCATGCGTTCTCCTCCCGTCGTCGCCGTCACCCTGGGAGATCCCGCGGGGATCGGCCCCGAGATCGTGGTCCGGGCGCTGGCGGATCCCCGGGTGCAGGCCGCCGCCCGCACCGTCGTTGTGGGCGACGCCTGGGTGGTGAACCGGGCGATGGAGGTGACCGGCGTTCACCTGGAGTTCGGACCCGGCGGCCCGGCCGAGCTGATCGACCTGGCCAACGTGGACCGCCGGCTGCGGTGGGGACGGGTGCAGGCCACCGCCGGCGCGGCCGCCGGCCAGTTCATCGAACGGGCGGTGCAGGAAATCCTGGACGGTCGGGCCGACGCGCTGGCCACCGCGCCCATCCACAAAGAGGCCCTCTGGCGCGCCGGCTACCGCTTCGTGGGCCACACCGAGATGCTGGCCGCGCTGACCGGATCTCCCGACCCTCTGACGATGTTCGTCGTGCGCTCCCTGCGGATCTTCTTTCTGACCCGCCACCTGTCGCTGCGGGAGGCCCTGGAGCACGTGCGGCGGGAGCGCATCGTGGCCCTGCTGCCCCGGATCGCCGACAGCCTGCTTCGTCTGGGCGTTGCCCGCCCCCGCCTGGCGGTGGCCGCCCTCAATCCCCACGCCGGAGAAGGCGGGGCCCTGGGGTGGGAAGACGAGCGGGAGATCGCGCCCGCGGTCCGGGAAGCCCGGCAGGCCGGGCTGGACGTGGAGGGTCCGATCCCCGCCGATGCGGTTTTTGCCCAGGCCCTGGAGGGCCGCTATGACGCCGTGCTGGCCCTCTACCACGACCAGGGTCACATCGCCGCCAAGACTGTGGACTTCTTCGGCGCGGTGAGCGTGACGCTGGGCCTGCCGTTCATCCGGACCTCCGTGGACCACGGCACGGCGTTCGACATCGCCGGCCGGGGGATCGCCCGGGCGGACAGCATGACGGCGGCCATCCTCGCGGCGGCCGACCTGGCCGCCCGCATGGCCGGGGTCGGGCAGCTGCAGGACGGATGACGGGGTCCGCGCTCCGGTCCACCTGGCGCGTCGAGGCGGCCATGCTGGCGCTGGTGGGGGTGTGGGGGATCACCTTTCCCATCGTCAAGGCGGCCTTCGAGGAGATCCCGCCCCTGCCGTTCAACGCCCTGCGCCTGTCCGTCGCCACGGCGACCGTCCTGGCCTGGACGTGGGCCACAGGCCGCCGCCTGCCCCTGTCGGGACCGGTGGCCCTGCAGGTGGCGGCCCTGGGGGTGGTCGGCCACACCTGCTACCAGCTCGCGTTCGTCCTGGGCCTGGCGCGGACCACCGCGGGGCACTCCGCCCTCATCCTGGCCACCATTCCTCTGTTCGTCGCCGCCCTGTCCGCTATCGGGCGGATCGAACCGGTGCGCCCGCGGACCTGGGCGGGCATCGTGCTGGCCCTGGCGGGCGTGGCCCTGCTGGTAGGGTGGGGCAACCCGGCCCAGGCCGGCCGGGGCATGCTGGCCGGGGACCTGCTGACCCTGCTGGCCTCCCTCTGCTGGGCGGTCTACACGGTGGCTGGCCGCCCCCTGTTGGCGCGGACGGGGGCGCTGGAGCTGACCGCGCTGAGCATGGCGGCGGGCACGGTCCCGCTGGTGGCGGTGGCCCTGCCGGACCTGGCGGTCCTGCCCTGGGCCCGGCTGACCTGGCGCGCCTGGGGCGCCGTGGCCTTCTCGGGCGTGCTGGCGGTGGGAGCGGGCTACGTGGTCTGGTATCTGTCCGTCCAGGCCCTCGGGACGTCCCGCACCGCAGCCTACACGCTCTTGATCCCGGTGGTGGCCGTGGTGGCTGCGTGGGCGGGCCTGGGCGAGGTCCTCCACCTGCGCCAGGTGGTGGGGGCGGCCGCGGTCCTGGCCGGGGTCGGCCTGACCCGGTCGACCGAGGGACCCGCCCCCGCGTCTAGAGCCGCAGCCGACGGGCAGATGACATAACGCAGACGCCCCACGGCCGGGAGAGTGCCGCCATGACCGCTCGGATGGCCGCCGCGCTGTGCGGCCTGCTGCTGGTCGCATCGGGAGCCGCCTCGGCGGCGACGGGGTGGGCGACATTCACCCACCCCCGGCTGGGGTTCACCCTGAGCTACCCGCCCGGGTGGGAGGTGGCCCGCACCGCGACCGGCGTGGTCCTGCTGGTGGTGGGACCCCCGCCAGCCGGAGTCTCCGGGCTGCGCATGAACGTCAGCGTCACCCACGAGGAAGTTCCGCCGGGGATGACGGTGGAGCAGTACGACTCCCAGAACGAGTCGGGCATGGGGCTGCTGTTTACCGGCTACCGCCGCCTGCGGGCCGACCGGACCCGGGTGGGCGACTACCCGGCGGTGGTGCGCTACTACACCTGGATCCGCGGCGACGGCGTGGAACTGTACCAGATGCAGCTGGCCGCCATCGCCGGCACCCGCGGCTACGTGGTGACGGGGACCACGGCGGCGGCGTCGCGCCGGCTGGC
>JAVHLZ010000037.1 GCA_031081675.1 Armatimonadota bacterium | reverse complement strand
GGATCCCGCCGCCGTCAGGGAATGACCACGAAGCGGCCCTCCATCCCCAGCTCCCGGTGAAGGACGCCGTCGGTCCGCTCGCTGCACCAGAAGCGGTACTCCCCCGGCGTCCGCCGGGCGAACTCCACCACCGCCGCCGCCCGCGGGCGGATCCAGATGACCTCCACCCGCTCGCTGCGCACGTCAAATCCCGCGGTGCGGATGAAGACGTCGATGCCCCGGAAGATCTCGGAGCGGAACTGGTGGGTCACGGTCCCCGTGTTGACCAGTTCCAGCCGCACGGTCTCTCCGGCCTTCAGCGTCACCCGGTCGGGGACGAACCGGTACTCTTCGAGGAGAATGCGCACCAGGCGGGGAGCCGGAGGTGCCTGAGCCCTCCCTGCCGCGGCCGTCAGGATCAGCCCAATCCCCAGGGCCCACCGGAAGATTCCGCGCATGCGGCGACCGCCTCGTCGGTCGCGCCCACCGTACCCAGACGCCGTCACGGGGGCGTCACGGTGGGCGGCCCGGGGGCGGCGCGGGGCAGACGGAGGGTAAACGTGCTGCCGGCGCCCGGGGTGCTGTGCACCGTCACGTCGCCCCCGTGGGCCCGGGCAATGGCGCGCACGATGCTCAGCCCCAACCCGGTGCCGTCGGACCGCCCGGCGCCCCGGTGGAACCGCTCGAACAGCCGCGGCAGCAGGTCGGCGGGGATGCCCTCGCCTTCGTCGGCGACCGCCAGGGTGACCCACTCTCCCGCCACCGATGCGCTGAGGGTGATCCGCTGGCCGGGCCGGGTGTGCTGCGCCGCGTTGCGCAGCAGGTTGAGCAGGGCCTGGGTGAGTCGGTCGGGATCGGCCATCAGCGTGACGTCGGGCACGGGGCCCCGGTGCCAGGAGCGGTCGGCCAGGGCCCGCGCCTTCTGGAAGACCTCGTCCACGAACCCCGGCAGGTGTACCGGCCGCACCGCCAGGAAGTCGGGACGCGCGGCCCGGGCCAGCAGCAGCAGGTCGTCCACCAGGCGGGTCATCCGGGACAGCTCGTCCAGGCCCAGGCGCACCGCCCGCTCCCGCTGGTCGGGGCGGTCGGACCGCCGGAGCAGCTCCAGATGCCCCCGCACCACCGTGATGGGCGTGCGCAGCTCGTGGGAGATGTCGGCGAGGAATCTCTCCTGTTCCGCGAACGCCGCCTGCAGCCGGTCGATCATCCGGTCGAAGCTGGCCCCCAGCTGGGCGATCTCGTCGGATCCCCGCAGGCCGGCCCGCGGGCGCAGGTTCCCCCGGTCCACCCGGCGGGTGACCTCGACCAGGCGCCGCACCGGCTCCGTGATCGACCGGATCACGCTGGCCGCCACGCCTCCGCCGATGAGCGCCGCCACGCCGGCGGCCAGCAGGATCCAGCGGTGCACGCGCCGCGCGTCGGCCGCGATCCGCTCCAGCACCCGCCCGGTCTGCTCGCGTTCGGCCTGGACCAGCTGGGCCACCGCGGACAGCGCGGCCCGGGCCGCCGCCTGTCCGTCCCGCGCGGAGATGTGCCGGGCCTCCGGGAGGCGTCCCTGCACGATGAGCTCCTCCACGTGGTCGTGGGCGGCGCTGAGGCGCGCCACCGCCTCCCGCAGCAACCGCTGCTGGTCGGCGACGCGCTCGGTCTCGGGCGGGCCGCCGGCGCCATACACCTCCAGCAGGCGGTCCAGCTCTTCGATTCGGGCCTCAAACGCCTCGTCATAGAGATCCTGGCCGTCGCTGAGGATGTAGGCATGGTCCTGGCTGACGGCGTCGGTGATCAGCAGCCGCACATCCTCGAGGACGCTCAGCCGGCGCAGGGTCTCCTGCTGAAAGCGGGTGACGGCGTCCACCAGGCGGGGGACCGTGACCAGCGCCAGCACCGCGCTCGCGGTGACGGGCAGGAGGACCGCCGCAAAGCCGACGGTCAGGCGGGCGGCGATGGATGCGCGCACGGGGACCTACTCCCGCACCGCCAGGCGGTAGCCGGCCCCCCGCACGGTCTCGATGGTCACCGCCGCTCCGGCGGCCGCCAGCTTGCGCCGCAGGCGAGCCAGGGTGGTCTCCACCACGGTGCTGCCGGGATCGAAGTCCATCTGCCACACGCCCCGCAACAGATCCCGGCGGGACAGGGTCTGGTCGGGCCGGCGCAGGAAGAACTCCAGCAGGGCGCATTCCCGTCCGGTGAGATCCAGGGTGCGGTCGCCCACCCGCACCGACCGGGTCGTCAGGTCGAGGGTCAGCCGCCCCGCCCGCAGTCGTCCCTGGCGCCGCAGGAGGGCGCGGACCCGGGCCAGCAGTTCCTCCAGGGCGAAGGGCTTGGTGAGATAGTCGTCGGCGCCCGCCTCCAGGCCCGCGACTTTGGAGGGGAGGTCGTCCCGCGCCGTGAGCATGAGCACCGGCAGGTCCGGCCGCCGCGCCCGCAGCCGTCGGAGCACGTCGAAGCCGTCGATGTCGGGGAGCATCACGTCCAGGATCGCCAGACCCACCTCCGGGTCGACGCTCCGATCCACGCCCTCCTGGCCGCTCCCGGCGACCACCGCCGTGTACCCCTCCAGGGCCAGGGCGTCGGTGAGGATCTCGCCGACCCGGGGATCGTCTTCCACGACAAGGATCCGCATCCGTCTCACCCGTCGGGTGGTCCCCTTTACCGGTCTCGCCCGGAGACTCCTGCCGGGGGCAGTTCACACCCCTGTGAGGAGGTCTCCGAACTCCCGGCCCGCCCGAAGCGTACTGTGAGGGGGATCGTGCCGTGGGCGTGAGGCGAGTGGCGCTGTGGGGCGTGATCGCCGCGCTGGCCACACTGGCCGGGGCAGACCCGGCTGCGGCCGGCGGACCGCGGGTCCTGGTGGAGGCCCTGGGCCATGCCGTGGTCGGGGACAGCCTGGTCGTCACCGGGTGGCTGCGCAGCCTTGGACCGGCCCCCCTGGGCCGGGTGGTGGTGGACGTAACGGGGTTCGCCCCCGACGGGTCCGTGGCGGCGTTCGGCAGCGACGGCATCCCCTGGACCATTCCACCCGGCGAGGCCGAACGGTTCGTGGTCCGCCTGCCCCTGGGACAGGCCCTGATCAGGGAGTACGCGCTCCGGGTGAGCGCAGTCGGCCTGCCCACAACGCTGGCCGACGCGCGCCGGTCGGTGGCGCTGGAACTGTACCGGCCGGTGCTGCTCGCGCGCGTGCGGGTATCGGGGCAGGTCGCCCCCGGCGAGCTGGTGCTGACCAGCGACACCGGCCGGCTGCCGGTGGCCCTGGTGATCGCCGAGGCCACGGTGGTGGCCGTCCACCCGCACCTGGCGCTTCTGCAACGCCTGACGGTGGCCGTCCCTCCCAACGGGCGGCGCGTGCTGGCCGTCGCCGGGCGCGCCCTGGTCCTGGTGGACGTGCGGGTGGTGGACGTGGTGCCGGCGTCGAACTGGGACCTGTAGCCCGAAAGCCCGCGGATCGGTGACAGCCCCGTGGACACCCGGCTGACGAGCTGGACCCTGCCCGCCGGCGTGGCCCTCGTCTCCGCCGCCGCCCTGGCGCTGGAGGTGACCTACACCCGTCTGTTCTCCCTGGTGTACTGGCACCACTTTGCCGTCGTCGCCGTGGGCATCGGCCTGCTGGGGTTTGGCGCGAGTGGCACCGCGCTGGCCGTGGCGCCCTCCCTCGCCGGCCGGACGGCCGAGGCCTGTGCGGGTGCCGCCGCGGCGGCGGTGGTGGCGTACCTGGGTCTGGTCCTGATTCCGTTCGACCCCTACCGCATGGCGCTGGAGCCCGTGCAGGCCGTCTCCCTGTCCGCCCAGCTGGGCCTGCTGGTCCTGCCCTTCCTGTGCGCGGGGCTGGCGGTGGGCGCCGCCCTCGCCCAGCGCCCCGGGCGGGCCGGCCGCATCTACGCCGCCTCCCTGCTGGGCTCGGCGGCCGGCGCGCTGGGAGCCGTGGGCCTCCTGTGGGTGCTGCCCGCCCCCAACGTGGTGCTGGCGTGTGCCGCCGTGGCCAGCGCGGCGGCCGCGGTCCTGCTGCGCGCCAGACCGGGATGGCGAGCGGGGATCGGCATCGCCGCGGCGGCTCTGATGGCTGTGGCGGTGGGGGTGGATCTGCCCCTGCGCCTGTCACCCTATAAGGCCCTCAGCGTCTACCGGCAGTTTCCCGACGCCCGGGTGATCGTCACCCGCTGGACACCACTGGGACGCCTGGACGTTGTCCGCAGCAGCGCGTTCCATCCTGCCGCCGGTCTCAGCACGACCTACACGGGACCGGTGCCGCCCTCTCCCGCGCTTCTGATCGACGGCGACCAGCCCCGGCCCCTGGTGGCAGCCTCCGACGCCGCCTATGCGGACTTCCTGCCCCAGGCGGTGGCGTTTGCGCTGCGCGATCCGTCCGCCCGCCGGGTGCTGGTCGTCTCCGCCGGAGGTCCGGAGGCCGCGCTGGCAGTCCGCCGGGAAGCGCGCCTGGTGGTGGCCGACCCCGACCCGGCCGTGCGGGACATCGCGCGGGCGGTGGCGCCCGACGTGTATGGGGCGGCGGAGATGGTGGGTGAGGACGCCCGCGCGTACCTTCGCCGCAGCGGGGACCGTTTTGACGTCATCATCCTGCCCCTGCGGGAAAGCTTTCAGGTGGTGGCCGCGGGCACGTTCTCGCTGGCCGAGACCTACGCCTACACGGTGGAGGCCTTCGTCGAGTGGATCCAGGCCCTGCGTCCGGAGGGCCTGCTGGTGGCCACCCGGTGGGTGCAGCAGCCCCCCAGCGAGGAGACGCGCCTGTGGGCGACCGCCGTCGCCGCCCTGGAGCGGCTGGGGCTGCGTCCCTCCGACCACCTGGCCGCGCTGCGCTCGCTGAACACCCTGACCGTGGTGGTCAGCCGGAGCCCGTGGACCCCCCGGGACGCCGCCCGGCTGCTGGCCTTCGCCCGGGCGCGCCGCTTTGACCTGCCCTACGCGCCGGGCGCCGGCCCGGCGGAGGCCAACCGGTATCACGTGCTGGGCCGGGACGTCTACCGGGAGGCGTTTCTGGCCCTTCTGGACCCCCGCACCCGGCAGGAGGCCTATGCCCGCAGCGCTTTCGACATCCGCCCGGTCCGCGACGGCCGTCCGTTCTTCTTCCACTTTTTCCGCTGGCGCCAGACAGCCGAGGTGCTGGCCGCCCTGGGCCGCACCTGGCAGCCCTTCGGCGGCAGCGGTTACCTGGTGCTGGTGGCCGCGCTGGCCGTGGCCGTATTGTTGTCAGCGGGGATGATCCTCATTCCCCTGCGGCGGCTGGGCCCGGTGCCGCCCGGAGCATCCGCGACCCTGACCTACTTTCTGGCGCTGGGAGTGGGATACCTGGCGGTGGAGATCCCGCTGCTGCACCAGGTCATCCTGCTGCTCGGCCATCCCACCTACGCGCTGGCAGTGGTCCTGGCGGGGATGCTGGCCGCCTCGGGAATCGGAAGCCTGGCCTCCACCCGCGTCGGGGGACGTCTGCCGGTGGTTGTGGGCGTGGTGGCGCTGCTGGCGGCCGGCGCGGCCGGGGGGATGGGGCCCCTGACGCGCGCGGCTCTGCAGGGACCGTGGGCGGGGAGGGTGGGGACGGCGGCCGCCGTGGCCGTTGCCTTGGGCGTCCCGATGGGTGTCCCGTTTGCTGCAGGGATCGCGCGGCTGCGCCGCCAGCCCGGGCTGGTGCCCTGGGCGTGGGGCGTCAACGGGTTCGCGTCGGTGGTGGCCAGCATGGGGAGCGCTGTGGCGATGCTTCAGTGGGGCTATGAGGCCGTGCAGGCCGGCGGGGCGCTGGCGTACCTGATCGCCGGCGCGCTGGCCGCCCGGCTGGATTCTCCCTCCCCGAGCGTCCCCACGGCGTCGGGGACCCGCGGGAGGGGATAGGGCCCCGGCCGGCCAGGCAGCCCTCAGCGGCGGACCAGGGGAACGAACAGCACCGGCCCCAGATTCTCCTGTTCCAGCCGGTCGGCACGTTTGGTGATCAGCCACAGTGTCTGCACCAGGCCCGGCGGCCCCACGGGGATGACCAGCCGGCCGCCGTCTTTCAGCTGCTGGACCAGAGGCGGGGGGACGTGGTCGGGAGCGGCCGTCACCAGAATGGCGTCAAAGGGGGCTGCCTCCGGCCACCCGAAGTAGCCGTCCCCGACGCGGGTGCGGACCGCCGTATATCCCAGGCGCTGCAGGCGCTGGCGCGCCTGCTGCGCCAGGGCGTCGATGATCTCGATGGTGTAGACCTGGTCGGTCAGTTCCGCCAGGATGGCCGCCTGGTAGCCCGAGCCGGTGCCGACCTCCAGCACCCGGTCGCCGCGCCGCACCTGCGCCCGCTCGGTCATCAGGGCCACGATGTACGGCTGGGAGATGGTCTGCCCGTAACCGATGGGCAGCGGGCGGTCGGCGTACGCCAGGTCCCACAGGCTGCGGTCGACGAACAGGTGGCGCGGCACCCGGCGCAGGGCCGCCAGGACCCGCGGGTCGCGGATCCCGCGGGCCTCGATCTGCTCCCGCACCATCTGCTCGCGGCGCGCCGCAAAGGGATCCGCCGGCGCGGCCGTCAGGGCCACCACGACGGCCGCGCCGAGAACAGACAGACCGCGACCCGTCCGCCAAGACTCCAGCACCGCCTGACCCCTCCCGCAGGTCTTTCGGGCCGGACCCGCGCCCGCCCTCCGCCGGGCGCGTTATGATAGACCTATGGCGACGGCCGGCGGCGCGACCATCCTGATCGTGGACGACCACGAGCGCGCGCGGGCCCTGTACCGCGCCCTCCTGACCCGGGAGGGATATCAGGTGTGGGAGGCCAGCCGGGGAGAGGACGCCCTGGAGATCCTGCGCTCCCGTCGCCCGGACCTGATCCTGCTGGACCTGTACCTGCCCACGCTGTCAGGGTACGAGGTCCTGGAACGGCTGCGCGCCGACGACGCGACGCGGACCATCCCGGTGATCATCCTCTCGGTGGAGGACGACCAGGATGCCATCGCCCGCGGGCTGCGGCTGGGCGCTGCCGACTACCTGGTCAAGGGGTTTACGCCGCCGCGGGACGTGTTGGGCAAAATCCGCGGCCTCCTGGAAAAGCCCGGGCACCGGGGGCGGCTGGCCGCCTATCGCCTGCACGTGGTGGAAGGCCGCGGCGACGCTGCCCGCCTCGCGCAGGATTTCGGCTTCCCCCGCCTGCTGGAGTGCCCGGAGTGCCGGGTTGCGCTGGAGGCAGAGTTCCTCCCCGAGGACAGCCGCCCGTCGGGGTCCTGGTTTCGGGCGCATTTTGTCTGTCCCCGCTGCGGGCGCGCGTTTTGAGTGGTTCGGCTCACTTTCGCGCGACACCGTTAGGGCACGTTGGCGCGAAAGCGGATCGGATTGACCCAGGCGGGCCATTGTCCTGTCCCCGCGCCCAGCGGATACTGGGGCTCGATGGATGCCCGTGTTCCGTCCCGCCGGGTGCGTCCGGTGGAGACGGTGTTGAAGGCTTTGGCCTACCGACGGCGCCTGCTCCTGTTGGCCGCCCTGGCCGACAGCCGCCCCCAGGAGCTCCGCGCCCTGGCCGCGCGCCTGGGAGTGCCGCTCAAGACGGCCTCCCGCAACCTGCGGGTGCTGGAGCGGGCAGGTCTGGTCGAGGGAACGGTGGTGCGCCGGCGGGCCTACTACCGGCTTCCCGACGACGCTTCCGGGCTTGGCGGAGCCGTCGCATCCCTGGTCATCGAGGCTGTGCTGAACGGCAGGCCCCGTGCCCTCTCGGGCGCGGGCACGGTCCCTGACGGGCGGCGTCGGCGATGGATCGCGCGAATCTGGAGTCGGGTGCGGCCGTGGTTGACGAGGTGGACATCCTTCTGGTGATTCCCGACCGCCGCCTGCGGGCGTACACCCTCGCGGAGGCGCTGGAACAGGGATACGAGGTGATCGCTGTTCCCCGGGCCCGCCACGCGCAGGTCCTGCTGCGTACGGGCGTCACCCCCCGTTTGCTGGTGATCGACCTGGTGGGGGTGGGCGGAGAGGACGACGCGACCCGCGACCTGCTGGCGCGCCCGCCAGAAGGGCTGCTGACACTCGTCGGCGCCCTGGAGCGAGCAGACGTGGCCCACCTGCCTCCGGAGCGCGTGATGTTGCGTCCGTTTACCGTCGGACAGCTGGTGGCGCGCATCCGCCAGCTGCTGAGCGCCTGAGCCCAGGGAGTCCGGCAGAAGGTCGGGAAATGTTTTCTCCCGTCTCGGAATCGCGCGAACGCGGCCAGGGGCCCGGGACAGCGTCGCGCGAAAGTGAGCCATCGGTGGAGGCAAGAGGCGCGGAGGCAGTGAGGGCGGCCAAGCAGGCGCTGCGGGAGCGCATCTGGGACCGTCTGGAGCGCGAGGGGCTGGCCCGCTTCCCCCGCCCGGTGCGCGGACGGATTCCCAATTTCGCCGGGGCCGAGGCCGCGGCGTTGCGTCTGTCCCGGCTGCCGGTGTTTGCTCAGGCGCGGATCGTGAAGTGCAACCCCGACGCTCCCCAGCGCCCCGTGCGCCTGGCCGCCCTGCAGGCCGGCAAGATGGTCCTCATGCCAGCGCCGCGCCTGCGCTCGGGCTTTCTCCTGCTGGATCCCGCGCGCATCCCCTCCGATCGGCTGCGGGAGGCCGCCTCCATCGCGGGGGCGTTCCGCCTGGGTCGTCCGGTGGATCTGGCGGAGCTACCCCGGCCGGACCTGGTCGTGGTGGGTTCGGTGGCCGTGGCGCCTGATGGGGCGCGCGTGGGCAAAGGAGAGGGCTATAGCGAGCTGGAGTACGGTGTGCTGGCCGAACTGGGTCGGGTGGACACCCGCACGCCGGTGGTGACGACGGTGCACGACGTGCAGGTGGTCCACCGCATTCCGAGAGAACCGTTCGACGTCCCTGTGGACGTCATCGTCACTCCCACGCGGGTCATCCAGACCTCCGGCGCTGTACCGCGGCCCTCGGGGATCCTGTGGGAGTACGTCACGGGGGCGATGCTGCAGGCGATGCCGATTCTCGCAGAACTGCGATCGCGGAGAGACGGGTGAACTTCCCCCGCCGCTATCCGCCGCCGGGCGCGGTCATCAGGGCCGCCCGGGCGATGTCCTCGTAGCGGACCTTGGCCACGTCGAAGGCTTCCAGGTTCTCGGTCAGCTTCTTGATGGCGGTCTCAAACGAGGGCACCGTTTTGCGGGCGCGGGTCAGCGGCGTGGTGCGGGCCAGCACGTAGTTCCGCACGTAGGGGTGGTTGATGCCCCGCCGGCGCAGGCGCGCCACCACGTCGGAGAGCGCCTCGTCGGCCCGCCGCACCAGCGCCGCCCGCTCCTGGCGCTCTTCCAGGGCCCGGGGCAGCGGGTGCTTGAGAAACTTGTCCACCCGGCGCAGAAGGGGCGCGAACGCCCCGCCCGAAAACCGCGGGTTGGCCTCGTACAGCAATCCCAGGGTGATGAAGTGGGCCGACTCAAACTGGAAAGCGTAATCCTCCTCCGTGTCCCGAGGGCGTTCAGCCACCAGGCCCCGGTACATCCGGATGACCTCCAGGGATTTTTCCTTCAGGTTGTGGGCCTTCTCGGTGTTCAGGGCCAGGATGTGAAAGGCCACCGCGGGGTCGGGGATGAGGATCGCCGGGATGACCTCCGCCTTCAGCTTGCGGGCGGCCTCCAGGCGGTGGGCGCCGTTGGGGGTCCAGTAGGTCCCGGGCCGTGGCGAGACGGCCACGATAGGGTCCACGAACCGGTCCAGCTTGCGGATGACCTCCTGTAGACGCTTCACGTGGGCGGGCGAGAGGTTCCGCTGGTAGGGGGTGGGCTCCACCCGCTCGATGGGCAGCAGGCAGAACAGCTGCCAGTGCTCGCCCACCGGGTCCTGATAGGCGGCCAGGACCTGGCCGCCGTCGCGGGATACCTGCTCGGCCAGCGCCCGGACCTCCCGGGGCGGCTCCGCGCTGGATGACGCCCTGGAGACCGTCACAGGGTGACTCTTTGGCGTGCCGGGGTCGGTTCCCTATCGTCTGACCATCCCGCCGGTACGCCGCCGGGCGCGGGAGAGCCGGGGCCGGGTGCCGGGGACAGGGGGTATGGTACAGTGGGTGTCGTGGATCGTCGAGCGCGGGTGCGGGTGGGCCTCGCGGCCGTGGAGGCGGGCGCCTCGGACCCTGCCGCCTGGCCGGAGGTCATCGCCCGGGCTGTCCACCGCGTCGCCGCCGACGCCGATCTGGTGGTCCTGCCGGCCGGCACGGGGGTGCTCGCCCTGGGGGCGGAGGGGGTGCGGCGGTGGGAAGATGCGTGCGACGCGGCCGCGGGGCTCCCCGGGCTCCCCGCCTGGCTGCGGGAGACGTGCGCGGACCTGGCCCGGTCGGCGGGCGTGTATCTGCTGAGCGGGACTGCCCTGGTGCCGCAGGATGGTGGCGTGCGGCATGAGGCGTGGTTGTTCGCTCCCGACGGTTCCCTGGTGGGCACCCAGGCTCAGACGCACCTGACCCCCCACGAGCGCGCTCTGGGTCTGATTCCCGGTGACGACCTGGCCGTGTTTCCCACGCCGGTGGGGGATATCGGGATCCTGATCCAGACGGACCTGTGGATTCCCGAAGCCTGCCGCATCCTCGCCCTGCGGGGCGCCACCCTCCTGCTGGCTCCCGTGGCCGTGCCGGCGCCCTACCCGGAGGCGCACCAGGTGAGGGGTCTGTGGCAGCAGGTCCAGCAAAACCAGATCTTCGGGGTCGAGTGCGGTCTGTCGGGTGAACTGCTGGGGGTGCCCTACCGTAGCCGTCCGGCGGTGTGCGCGCCATGCGAGATGACCGAGGGCGAATCGGGCTGGCTGGCCCGGGGCGAGGACGGTCAGGCGCTGTCGGCCGTCGTGGACTATCGGGCCCTGCAGGCGGCCGTGGACCGCTACGACATCTTCGCCCGCTTCAACTACCGGCTGTACGAGCGCTACCTGCCCGCCATCTACGAGCACCTGTGAGCCGTCTGGATCGGGCGAAGGCTGCCGCGCTGCGCGCCTGGCTGTGGTGGGCGTCGCGCCCCCACCGCGTCCGCGCCCTGGTACGCCGCCATCGCCTGCCCCGGGCCCCTCAGCCGTCCGGGGTCCGGGTCACGGCGGCGGCCGTCCAGATGGAGCTGCGGCTGGCCGCGTCGGCGGGGGCGTTCATCGGACAGGTCGCGGGGCTGACGGCCGACGCCATCGGCCGCGGTGCGCAGCTGGTGGTGTTTCCGGAAGACTGCGGCACGGCCCTGGTGGGCTTGCTGCCCGGAATCGCCGGCGGCGGACCGCACGAAGATGTCGACTCTGCCGTGCGGCGACTGGCCGGTCCGGGGGCGCGGGTGGCCGACGTGCTGGCGGCGGTCGGGCCGGCCCTGGGGCGGATCTTCGCGGCGACGTTTTCGGAGATCGCCCGGGCCACCGGAGCCTGGGTGGTGGCGGGCAGCACGATGCTGCCGGTAGCCGGCGGGGTGGGCAATGTGGCCTTCCTGTTCGGTCCCGACGGGCGCGAGGCGGGCCGCCACGTCAAGTGCCACCTCATCGAGCTGGAAGAGCGGTGGGGGCTGCGGACCGGCGACGACCTCCAGGTCTACCACACGCCTGTGGGCCGCCTCGCCCTGCCCATCTGCATGGACGCCACCTATTTTGAGACCTACCGCATCCTCGCCCTGCGGGGCGCGGAGATCGTCTGCGTGCCCACCGCCGACCCCCAACCCTACAACGTCTGGAAGGCCCTGCGCGGTCCGTGGCCCCGCACGCAGGAAAGTCTGGTCTATAGCGTCCACGCCTGTCTGGTGGGCCGGGCGTTCGGCCTGCAGCTCACCGGCCGCTCTGCCCTGTTCGCGCCGCTCGAGCTCACCCCCGATGCGTCGGGTGTGATGGCCCGGGCCGCGTCAGCCGACAGCCAGGAGGTGGTGGTGGGAGCGCTGGACCTGCAGGCCCTGCGGAGCCTGCGGGCGCACCACCCCGCGCTGAAGGCGTTGCGGCCCGACCTGTACCGCCGGGTCTTTCCCGCCGTGTACCACCAGTACCGCGCCCGGTCTGCCGGCGGCCGGAGGGTGTGGGCGGGGTCCTCCGCCCCGCCTGCCGTCGGCGAGGGCCGGACCGCGCCTGACCGGCCGGAGACGCCGCGCTGACGTCTGGGATTCGCCGGGGCCCGCCGGGTGCGGCGGACAATCCCGCGGAGGCGGCCTGCGGCAATGGGCGTCTGCTTCAGCATCGGTGGGGATTCCGATCGGCCCGCCACAGGCTGAGGGCGACCAGCGCCACCTGGACGAGCAGGCTGGGCCCCCAGCGGGCGGGCCGCTGGATGCGGCCATGGTAGTCAAACACCCACCGGGGCCGGCGCACGCCCAGGACGTGGTACGGGACCCACAGAAGGTCGGGAAGCATCGCCCCCAAGGCTCCCCAGGCCGCTCCCAGGTGGCCCCGGCAGATCCACCGCCGGCGCCGGGCCAGAGTGGCCACCAGCGCCGCGGCTGTCACGTCCGACAGCACCGCCAGCAGGTTCCGCGGCGTGGTCCAGGAGACAGTCGCATTAAACGCGTCCCAGTGGGGGGTGCGATCCAGAACCAGGTGGGACACAATCCCCGCGGCGCACGCGGCGGCAGGAGGGCGGATCCGCCTGCCGAGGGCCAGGCCGGTGGCCAGGTGGGTGGCGAAGAACACGGTGACACCTCCTCCTCCTTACTGTACGGGACGCCGCGCCCTGATGGCGCCCTTCGCACAGCCGACCTGAAGTCACCGCTGTGCGGTCTGAAACGAATGGCCCGAATCCCGGCCGGATCCCTGTCCGCAGAAGGGGGGAGGCGCGGGGCAGAGCGAAGCACGTGGAAATGGTTCGGTGGGGGAGAGGGTGCCCCCGCGCGGTCTCGCCCCGCTGAGGACGGCGCGTGTACCTGCTGATCGTCTATCTGCACGTCACGGCCGCGGCCGTGTGGGTCGGGGGGCTGCTGTTTCTGGCCCTGGTGGCCATTCCGGTGGCCCGGACACTGCCGCCGCCGCAGCGGGCGTCTCTGGTGGCGGCTCTGGGCCGGCGGTTTCTGCCGGTGGCGTGGACAGCCCTGGCGATCCTGGTGGTGACGGGAGCGGCCGCCCTGGCCTACCGGGGCGTGACCTGGGAAAGCGTGGTGACGGGGCGGCTGTGGGGCGGGGCGTTCGGGAGGATCCTGCTGGCCAAGCTCATCCTGGTGATGGGCACGCTGGCGCTCAGCGCGCTGCACGATTTCCACGTCGGGCCGGCCAGCACCCGCCTGGCGGAACAGGGCGCGGGCGATTCCACCGCCGCCGTGGGGCTGCGGCGTCGGGCCTCCGGGATCGCCCGGGCCAACACCGCGCTGGCGCTGGCCATCGTGGCGCTGGCGGTGGTGATGGTCAGAGGGCTGAGATGAGGGCGCACGGGTGGAGGTGTGCCGGATGAGCTCTTCGGGCCCGCACCACGCACACCACGGTCCGCCCGCGGAAGGACACGACCACCGGCACCACGAGCCCCACACCGGCCCTCCTCCGTCCGCCGGCGACACCCGCGCGCCTCCCCCGCATCCCCGTCAGGCCCGCCCGCCCGACTCCCACGCTCACGACCGGCACGCCGGACACACCCCGCGGATGTTCCGGGACCGGTTCGTGATCAGCCTGCTCCTGACGCTGCCCGTCCTGTACTACGAGCCTCTGTTCCAGCGGCTGTTGGGCTACCGGGCGGTGGAGTTTGCGGGATCGTCCTGGGTGGCCCCCATCCTCGCGGCGGCCATTTACGCCTGGGGCGGGTGGCCGTTCGTGCAGGGGGCGCGCCGCGAGCTGCGGTCCCGGCAGCCGGGGATGATGACGCTGGTGGCCCTGGCCATCTCGGTGGCGTTCGGGTACAGCACCCTGGTGGCCCTGGGCCTGCCGGGAGCGCCGTTTTACTGGGAGCTGGCCACCCTGGTGGACGTCATGCTGCTGGGGCACTGGCTGGAGATGCTGTCGGTGCAGAGCGCCAGCCGCGCGCTTGAGCACCTGGCCTCGCTGGTGCCGCCGGTGGCCCACCGCCTGGCCGATGGTGCCGTGGAGGATGTGCCGGTGGCGGCCCTGCGCCCGGGCGATATGGTCCTTGTCCGGCCCGGCGAGCAGATCCCCGCCGACGGCGTGGTGGTGGAGGGAGCGTCCAGCGTCAACGAGGCGTTTCTGACCGGCGAGTCCCGGCCGGTGCCCAAGGAGCCCGGGCTGGAGGTGGTGGCGGGCTCGGTCAACGGCGAGGGCGCGCTGCGGGTGCGGGTGATCCGGACCGGCGAGCAGACCACCCTCAGCCAGATGATGCGTCTGGTGCGCGACGCCCAGGCGTCCCGCAGCCGCTACCAGGCCCTGGCCGACCGGGCGGCGTACTGGCTGACGCTGGTGGCCGTGGGGGCGGGCGCGGCCACGGCGGCCGCCTGGCTGGCGGCGGGCCGCGAGGCCGTGTTTGTCGTCGAGCGCGCCGTCACGGTCCTGGTCATCGCGTGCCCCCACGCCCTGGGGCTCGCCGTGCCCCTGGTGGTGGTCAACGCCACCGCGCTGTCCGCCAGCCACGGCATCCTGGTGCGCAACCGCGAGGCCTTCGAGCGGGCGCGGGAGCTGCGGATTGTGGCCTTTGACAAGACCGGCACGCTGACCGAAGGGCGGTTCGTCGTGCGTGGCATCTATGCCGACGGACTGACCGACGCTGACGCCCTGCGCGTGGCCGCCGCCCTGGAGGCGTCCAGCGAGCACCCGCTGGCCCGCGCGGTGGTGGACGAGGCGCGCCGCCGCGGGATCGAGGCACCGGCGGCGGTGGAGTTTCGGGCGGTCCCCGGCAAAGGGGTGGAAGGGCAGCTGGACGGCGCCCGCTACCGGGCGGGCCGACCGGAGTGGGCGGAGGAGCTGGGCCTGCGCGTCGACGAGGGTGTCCGCCGGGGACTGGGGGAGGCGGCCGAACGCGGGGAATCGGCGATCGTTCTCATGGACGACATGCGGGTGCTGGCTGTTCTCGCGCTGGCCGACCGCGCGCGGGAGTCGGCCCGGGAGGCGGTACGGCACCTGGAGGAGATGGGCGTGCAGGTGGTGATGGTGACCGGAGATGCGGAGGCCGTGGCCCGCACCGTGGCCCGCGAGCTGGGGATTGCACGCTACCACGCCCGGGTGCTGCCCCAGGAGAAAGCCCGGGTGGTGCGCGAGCTGCGACGCGAGGGACCGGTGGCGTTTGTGGGGGACGGCATCAACGACGCCCCCGCGCTGCTGGAGGCCGACCTGGGAGTCGCCATCGGGGCCGGCACCAACGTCGCCATCGAGTCGGCGGATCTGGTGCTGGTGGAGAACGACCCCCTGGACGTGGTGCGGGCGCTGCGGCTGGCCCGGGTGACCTACCGCAAGATGGTGCAGAACCTGCTGTGGGCCACCGGCTACAACGCCCTGGCCATCCCTCTCGCGGCCGGCGTGCTCTCCGCCTGGCGGCTGCTGCTCTCGCCGGCGCTCGGCGCGCTGCTGATGAGCCTGTCCACGGTCATCGTGGCCGTCAACGCCCTCCTGCTGCGTCGCACCCGGTTGTGATGCGG
>JAVHLZ010000036.1:3936-17130 GCA_031081675.1 Armatimonadota bacterium | reverse complement strand
CGAGTAGTGCCGATCTTCCCGACCCCCCGATCTTCTCGATCTCCTCAATCTTCCCGCACCGGGACGATCGAGCAGATCGAGCAGATTGAGTAGATTGCGTAGATCGAACCAAGGGGCAGAGGATGACGAGGGAGATCATCACGCTGGCCTGTACGACGTGCAAGCGGCGGAATTACACCACCACCAAGAACAAGAAGAACGACCCCGACCGGCTCGAACTGCGCAAGTACTGCCCCTGGTGCCGCAAGCACACCGTGCACCGCGAGACGCGCTGACCGATGTGCGCAATCCCCCCACCATTCACGGGGCACGGCGAGGGCACGGCGGCCGATCCGGCTGGACAACGGAGATCGCACAGGGGTGGGCCCGACCGGACAGGGTAGCGGATCGCGGAGAGTGAGCGGATCGCTCAGGACGGCTCCGGGCCGGAGCGGGAGCGGATCGAGAAGGCTCAGAAGGTCGCACCCGCCTGCTCCGGGTCGGAGCGGGGTAGTGGATTGAGGAGATTGAGCGGATCGCCCAGATCGTGTAGATTTGGATGTCGGAGGGGCGTAGCTCTAACTGGCAGAGCGCCGGTCTCCAAAACCGGATGTTGGGGGTTCGAGTCCCTCCGCCCCTGCCATAATTTTTCCCGACCTGCTTCGTCGGTTTGCCAGGCGTCGCAGTCCTGACGGTTGAGGCCCTCCTGCGCCTTCTGTGCCGGGGCGGGGGCTGCTGTCCGCGCGTCTGCGCCCGCCCTCCCGCGGGCAGAGTGGGGGTGCGGCCGGCGCGGGTGAGGACCGATGCCCCCGGCGGATGTGTTGCGCAGGCACTGGTACCGAGTGCATGGCGCCACCAGCCTCGGCGTCAAGCTGTTCGCGCCCATGGGGGTCCTGGTGGTGCTGGCCAGCGGGCTGCTGGGAGCTCTGGGCTTCCGCGCCCAGCGGGACGCGCTCACGGCCCAGTACGTGGAGCGCGCCCGGGGGGCCGCGGTCCTGTTCGAGCGCGAATTCCGCGATGCGCCCGACCTGTCCGACGTGTCCCGGATCCGCCGGTATGTCTCTGACCTGCGGGCCCGTTATCCGGAGATCACCCGCATCACGCTCTACGCGCCGTCCGGGGGAAGCTACCGGGCGGTCTACAGCACCCAGCCGGGCGTGGTGGGTCGGCCGGCCGACGCGCACGATGTCGAACCCCTGCGGACCGGCCGGCATCGCGTCCATGAGACGGTCGAGGGAGGCACCCGGGTGCTGGAGGCCGTCTTCCCCCTGCACCGGGACGGCCGGGTCGTGGCTTCCGTCGGCCTGTACGCCTCTCTGGGCGAGCGCGACCGCCGGCTGCGGGCCTACGTCCGGTCGGCGGCGGCCACGGCGGCGGCCACCCTGGCCACCCTCCTGGGACTGCTCTACCTGAGCACGCGGATCATGGTGGTGGATCCCCTGCGGCGGGCCCTGTCGCAGGCGGAGGCGCTGGCGGCGGGGACGCTGCCTGCCGACCTCCCGCCGATCGAGGACCCGATGCCGGCGCGGGATGAGGTGGTGCGGTTCGAGCGGGCGCTGGACGCCGCGGTGCGCCGGGCGGTTCAGGACCGGGCGCAGATCCGCGCGCTCGCCGTCACCGACCCGCTGACCGGGCTGCACAACCGGCACTTTTTCGAGGAGGTCATCCGGCGGGAGGTCGCTCTGGCCGAGCGGCACGGACAGCCGTTTGCCATCGCGGTCGTGGACGTCAACGGGCTGCGGGAGGTCAACAACCGGTACGGGCACCTCGCCGGCGACGAGCTGCTCCGGGAGGCGGCGAAGTTCCTCCGGTCGCACGTGCGGGCCGCCGACGAGGTGATCCGGTGGGGAGGAGACGAGTTTCTCGTCCTCATGCCCCGTACCGACGATGTCCGGGCCGCCGCCGTGGCCCGGCGCCTGCTGGAGACGGCGGCTGGCGAAGAACCCGCGTTGGGCTTCAGCATCGGCCTGGGGGTCTGGCGGCCGGGGCGCAGCGTGGAGGACGTCCTGCGCGAGGCCGACGCGGCCATGTACCGCCACAAGGCTGGCAGCCGCCCCGACCCCGGCCCGGGCCGCTCGGGCGCTCCCCCGCCGACCTCCGGCCCCCCGGCCCCCGACCCCGGCCCTGCGGGTGCGCTGACCGCGCCTCCTCCCGCAGACCCTGCGGATGGCGCAGGATGAGATCGCGCAGGTTGCGCAGATTGGGGAGATTGAGACAGGCGCGTTGACACCCCACCCCCCTCGCCCTATAATGGGCGATGGCCGTTTTCCAGTCTTTTTTTGTTTTGGCGAGGTCCCGATGGCCAGACTGACGCAGGCAAACGCCACGCCGACAGCCGCCCGGGCCGTGCCGCGGCCGGCGGCGGGCCGGAGACTGCCCGCCGTGGCCGAGAGGATCACCCGCTACCTGCGGGAGGTCTGGGTGGAGCTGCGGCGGGTGGAGTGGCCCGGCCGGACGGAACTGGTGGCCTCCACGGTGGTCGTGGTGGCGGTCCTGGTGATCCTGGCGGTGTACCTGGGCGCCTGGGACGCCCTGTTCACCTGGATCTTCACCCGGGTCCTGGTCCGCTGACCGGCGTTCCGGCCGGGCGGACAGCGGTCCCGGTGGTGGTGACGATGTTGAACGATCCCACCCTTGAGCAGAAAATCAAGGAAATCTTCGCCGACGAGCCGGTGACGGACGCGCCCCCTCAGGAGCCGGCCGCCGAGCAGGCGGAGGCCGAGCCGGAGGAGGTGGCGGAGAAGCCCCGGGATCCCCGGGCCCGGTGGTACGTCATTCACACCTACTCGGGCTACGAGAACAAGGTGAAGTCCAACCTGGAGCGGCGCATGCAGTCCATGCGCTCCCAGGGTGGGGAGAAGATTTTCCAGGTGCTGGTGCCCACCGAGAAGGAAAAGGAGATCAAGGGGGGCAAGCGCCGGGAGGTCGAGCGGAAGATCTACCCCGGCTACGTCCTGGTGGAGATGGTGATGGACGACGACTCCTGGTACGTGGTCCGGAACACCCCAGGGGTCACGGGATTCGTCGGGTCGGGCAACCGACCGGTGCCCCTGGACGACCAGGAGGTCAAGCGCCTGCTCAAGCGCCTGCGGGAGGAACCGCCGCGGTATCGGGTGGCCTTCCAGAAGGGGTCGCAGGTGCGGATCACCACCGGTCCGTTCGCCGACTTCACCGGGGTGGTGGACGAGGTCATGGTGGAGAAGGAGAAGGTCCGCGTCCTGGTGTCCATCTTCGGCCGGGCCACGCCGGTGGAGCTGAACTTCGGCGACGTGGAGAAGGTGTAAGGGAGCGGGGGTATGGCCAAGAAGGTCGTGGCGGTGGTCAAGCTGCAGATCCCGGCGGGCAAGGCCACGCCGGCTCCCCCCGTGGGGCCGGCCCTGGGCCAGCACGGGGTCAACATCATGGAGTTCTGCAAGGCGTACAACGAGCGCACGGCCTCCATGGCGGGGACCATCGTGCCCGTGGAGATCACCATCTACGCCGACCGAACCTTCTCCTTCGTGACCAAGACGCCCCCCGCCTCGGTCCTGCTGCGGCAGGCGGCGGGCGTGGAGAAGGGGTCGGGGGAACCCAACAAGACCCCGGTGGGCAAGATCACCCGGGCCCAGCTGCGGGAGATTGCCCGCCAGAAGATGCGGGACCTCAACACCACGGACCTGGAGGCGGCCATGCGCATGATCGAGGGCACGGCCCGCTCCATGGGGATCCAGATCGTCGGCTGAGGCCCGCCCGGACGGAGGTCGCTGCCCCATGCCCAGGCACGGAAAGCGCTACCTGCGCAACGCCGCCCTGGTGGACCGCAAGGCTCTCTACAGCCCCCAGGAGGCCATCCGGCTGATCAAGCAGATGGCCACGGCCAAGTTTGACGAGACCGTGGAGTGCGCCATCCGCCTGGGGATCGACCCCAAGCAGGCCGACCAGCAGGTCCGGGGCACGGTGACCCTGCCCGCCGGCACCGGCAAGCAGGTCCGGGTCCTGGTCTTCGCCAAGGGCGAGAAGGCGCGGGAGGCGGAGGCCGCGGGCGCCGACTACGTGGGCGCGGAGGACCTGGTGGAGAAGATCCAGGGGGGCTGGCTGGAGTTCGACGTGGCGGTGGCCACCCCCGACATGATGGGCCTGGTGGGGCGGCTGGGGCGCATTCTGGGACCCCGGGGGCTGATGCCCAACCCCAAGGCGGGGACCGTCACCTTCGAGATCGCCCGGGCCGTCCGGGAGATCAAGGCCGGCAAGATCGAGTACCGGACCGAAAAGGCCGGGATCGTCCACGCGGGGATCGGCAAGGTCTCGTTCACCGAGGAGCAGCTGCTGGCCAACTTCACCGCATTCCTGGACGCCATCGTCCGCGCGCGCCCGGCGGCGGCCAGGGGCCAGTACCTGCGCTCGATCACCCTGAGCACCACCATGGGGCCGGGGGTCCGGGTGGATCCCCTCAAGGCGGAGGCGCTCCTCCGGGCGGCGACCGCCTGAGGGGGACGGGCCACCGTCCGGGAGCCGGGTGTCCGCGCGCGGGTCGCGTGATTGCATGCCGCCGGGGGAGTGTGGTACACTCCGTGGCGCTGCCGACAACTGCAGACGGGCCGCAGACAGCAGGTGCCCTGAGGGCCGAAGGATCCGGATGAGGATCGCCTGCCGAGGCATCCGGCGACCGTGACCGGCGGCCGCCGCGGGTCCTCGCCCGCCGCGTCGGGGGGTGTCCGCGGCGGCCTGCGCTGTCTGGGGGGAGCGGGAGTCAGCATGACGCCGGAGAGGACGTCGGGTCACCGAGTGGCCACCCACGTGGTGCGGCCGGAGAAGGTCCAGCAGGTGGAGGCTCTGCGGGCCCGGCTGGCGGATGCCTCGGCCGCCATCCTCACCGACTACCGGGGGCTGAACACGGCGGAGATCACCGCGCTGCGGGGCCGGCTGCGGGAGGCCGGCGCGGACCTGAAGGTGGTCAAGAATACCTTGTTCCAGAGGGCTGCCCAGAGCCTGGGCATCCCCGACCTGGCGCCATTCCTCCAGGGGCCGACGGCGGTGGTCTTCGCCGGAGACGATCCGGTGGCGCCCGCCCGCGTCCTGGTGGACTTCATCCGCCAGATGCGCAAGCTGGAGATCAAGGGCGGGCTGGTGGAAGGGCGGATCCTGACCGCCGAGGGGGTCCGGCGGCTGGCCGACCTGCCGTCCCGGTCGCAGCTGCTGGCGATGGCCGCGGGCGCCCTGCGGGCGCCCCTGGCGGGCCTGGCGGGGGTGACGGCGGGGCTGCCGCGCGCACTGGTGTCGGTGGTGGAGCAGATCCGGCGGGCGAGAGAGCAGGCGGCCTGAGCCCGGCGGGCGGGTGGCAGCGGTGGGATCATGATGGACGACGAAAGGGAGGGTGAGTGACGGTGGCGGAAGTCAGGGCGAAAGCCGCAGGGGTGAAGTTGAGCACCGAGGAGATCGTGGAGGCCATCGGTAACCTCACGGTCCTGGAGCTGGCGGACCTGGTCAAGGCCCTGGAGCAGAAGTTCGGCATCACCGCGGCGGCGCCGGTGGCCGTGGCCGCGGTGCCGGCGGCCGGCGCGCCGGCCGGGGCCCCGGCGGCGGCCGAGGAGCAGACCGAGTTCGACGTCATCCTCAAGACCGTGGGGGAGAAGAAGATTCAGGTCATCAAGGTGGTTCGCGAGATCACCGGCCTGGGCCTGAAGGAGGCCAAGGACCTGGTGGACAGCGCCCCCAAGCCCATCAAGGAGAAGGTCAGCAAGGCCGAAGCCGAACAGATCAAGGCCAAGCTGGAGGCCGAGGGGGCGACCGTCGAGATCAAGTAAGCGGCCGTCCCGCGTCTGGCCCGGGGGCCCATCCGGGTATTGACGGTATGCGGGGCTCCCGGTACTATTAAGGTTACGGTTTTGCGACCGGGACGCGGACGCCGGGACCCGACGAAGACGCCGACACCCGAAAGCGAGGCGCGCCGGCCTTGCTTTCGCTGTTTCATTGAGTGCCATTATCCCTGAGGACAACTGCACGCCGAGACCCGGCCTGGAGGGGCCAGGGCGCCCCGCCGGGGGTCCGGCGCGTGTCCCCGTCCGGCCGGCCGCACTGACCCTGTGCTGGAGGTGACCACAACCCCGTGAAGACCCGCGCCCGCCGGCTGCCGGTTCGCGCCGCCATCCCGACCCCGGCCCGCGCCGCCGTCGCGGTGGCCGGCCAGGTCGTCACCCGCGGTCGCCGCACCCGGGTGAGTTTCGCCAAGATCCCGGAGATCCTGGACGTCCCCGACCTCATCGAGGTCCAGCGGCGGTCCTACGAGTGGTTCCTGCGGGAGGGGATCCGGGAAGTCTTCGAAGAGGTCTCCCCCATCACCGACTTCACCGGCAACCTGGAACTGCACTTTGCCGTGGAGACCAGCCGCCGCCGCCCCGAGCCCGGCAGCGTCTTTGACGACGACGCTCCCCTGGACTTCGGGGGCTACCGCCTGGAGCGGCTGAAGTACACCGAGGAGGAGTGCCGCGACCGCGACTACAACTACAGCGCCGCGCTGAAGGTCCGGGTGCGGCTGGTCATCCGGGAGACCGGGGAGATCAAGGAGCAGGAGGTCTTCATGGGCGACCTCCCGCTCATGACCCGCCGGGGGACCTTCATCATCAACGGGGCCGAGCGAGTGGTGGTCAGCCAGCTGGTCCGCTCCCCCGGGGTGTACTACAGCTTCGTCCAGGACAGCTCGGGCCGCCCCACGCCCACGGCCACCGTCATCCCCCACCGGGGGGCCTGGCTGGAGCTGGAGATGGACCCCGCCGGGGTCATCAGCACCCGCATCGACCGCACCCGGAAGATCCCGGTGACGGTGCTGCTGCGGGCCATCGGCTACGACAGCGACGAGAAGATCCTCAAGCTCTACGACGGCGATCCGGCCATCGAGGCCACCCTGGCCCGGGATCCGGTCAAGGAGCGCAAGGGGCCGCGGGCGGTGGAGGAGGCCCTCATCGAGATCTACCGCCGGCTGCGGCCGGGCGACCCCCCCACCGTGGAAAGCGCCCGCCAGCTGCTGCAGACGCTGTTCTTCGACCCGCGCCGGTACGACCTGGGGAAGGTGGGCCGCCACAAGCTCAACCGCAAGCTGGGGCTGGAGGCTCCCCTGACCTTCCGCACCCTGGTGCAGGCCACCGGGGGCGAGGTGGCCGACGTGACCGTCCGCCGGGGAGAGCGCAAGGAGTTCACCCTCGCCCTCAAGGACGGCCGGGAGTTCACGGGCCAGCTGGGTCGGGTGTCGGTCCGCGTGGACGGCGCGCCGGTGGACATCAAGAAGCTGGAGCCGGGCACCCGGGTGGTCCTGGGCCTCGCGCCCCCGACCCGGGAGGTGCTCTACGTGGCGGCCGGAGACGGGGTGCGCCACCCGGCGGCGGTGCGGGACGACATCGTGGAGGTGGTGCGCTACCTGCTGCGCCTGCACCGGGGCGAGGAGGGCGCGCGGGTGGACGACATCGACCACCTGGGCAACCGCCGGGTGCGGTCGGTGGGCGAGCTCCTGCAGAACCAGTTCCGCATCGGCATGCTGCGCATGGAGCGGGTCATCCGGGAGCGGATGACCATCCAGGAGACGGGGCAGATCACGCCCCAGGTCCTGATCAACATCCGCCCCGTGGTGGCCGCCATCAAGGAGTTCTTTGGCAGCAGCCAGCTGTCCCAGTTCATGGATCAGACCAATCCGCTGGCGGAGCTGACCCACAAGCGCCGGCTGTCGGCGCTGGGTCCGGGCGGGTTGAGTCGCGAGCGGGCGGGCTTTGAGGTGCGGGACGTGCACCCCAGCCACTACGGGCGCATGTGCCCCATCGAGACCCCGGAAGGCCCCAACATCGGCCTCATCTCGTCCCTGGCCACCTACGCCCGGGTGAACGACCTGGGGTTCATCGAGACGCCCTACCGGGAGGTGCGGGACGGCGTGGTCACCCGCCGGATCCGCTATCTGACGGCCGACGAGGAGGACCAGTACGTCATCGCCCAGGCCAACGCCCGGGTGGACGAGCGGAGCCGCCTCAGCGAGCCGCGGGTATCGGCCCGGCACGGCCACGAGATCGTCCTGGTGCCGCCCGAGCAGGTGGACTTCATGGACGTCTCCCCCAAGCAGACGGTGTCGGTGGCCACGGCCCTGATCCCGTTCCTGGAGCACGACGACGCCAACCGGGCCCTGATGGGGTCCAACATGCAGCGCCAGGCCGTGCCCCTGCTGCGCAGCGAGGCGCCCCTGGTGGGCACGGGCATGGAGTATCGGGCCGCGGTGGACTCGGGGGCGGTGGTGGTCGCCCGCCGGGACGGCGTGGTGGAGTCGGTGAGCGGCGACGAGATCGTCGTCCGCACCGACCGGGGGCGGGACGTCTACCGCCTGATCAAGTTCCAGCGCAGCAACCAGGGCACCTGCATCAACCAGATCCCCATCGTGCGCACCGGCGACACGGTGCGGGCCGGGGACGTGATCGCCGACGGGCCCTGCACCGACCAGGGCGAGCTGGCGCTGGGCCGCAACGTGCTGGTGGCCTTCATGCCCTGGGAGGGCTACAACTACGAGGATGCCATTGTCATCTCCGAGCGCCTGGTGCGCGAGGACCTGTTCACCTCCATCCACATCGAGGAGTACGAGGTGGAGGCCCGGGACACCAAGCTGGGTCCCGAGGAGATCACCCGGGACATCCCCAACGTGGGCGAGGAGGCCCTGCGGGACCTGGACGAGCGGGGCATCGTGCGCATCGGCGCCGAGGTGCGGGCCGGCGACATTCTGGTGGGCAAGGTGACCCCCAAGGGGGAGACCGAGCTCACCGCCGAGGAGCGCCTGCTGCGGGCCATCTTCGGCGAGAAGGCCCGGGAGGTGCGGGACACCTCCCTGAAGGTGCCCCACGGGGAGAAGGGCAAGGTGGTGGCGGTCAAGGTCTTCAGCCGGGAGCAGGGTGACGAGCTGCCGCCCGGCGTGAACGCCCTGGTCCGGGTCTACGTGGCCCAGAAGCGCAAGATCACCGTGGGCGACAAGATGGCCGGCCGCCACGGCAACAAGGGCGTGATCTCGGTGATCCTGCCCGAGGAGGACATGCCCATGCTGCCCGACGGCACCCCGGTGGACATCATCCTGAACCCGCTGGGCGTGCCCAGCCGCATGAATGTGGGGCAGGTCCTGGAGACCCACCTGGGGTGGGCGGCCGAGCGCCTGAACGTCTGGGCCGAGTGCCCGGTCTTCGACGGCCCCAAGGAGGCGGAGATCAAGCGCCTGCTGCGGGAGGCGGGGCTGCCCGAGGACGGCAAGATCCAGCTGCGGGACGGCCGCACCGGCGAGCCCTTTGACCAGAAGGTGACCGTGGGCTGGATCTACATGATGAAGCTGCTGCACCTGGTGGAGGACAAGATCCACGCCCGGTCCACGGGGCCCTACAGCCTCATCACCCAGCAGCCCCTGGGCGGCAAGGCCCAGTTCGGCGGACAGCGCTTCGGGGAGATGGAGGTGTGGGCCCTGGAGGCCTACGGGGCCGCCAGCACGCTGCAGGAGCTGCTCACCGTCAAGTCCGACGACGTGGTGGGCCGGGTGAAGACCTACGAGGCCATTGTCAAGGGCGAGAACATCCAGGAGCCCGGCGTGCCCGAGTCCTTCAAGGTGCTGGTGAAGGAACTGCAGTCCCTGTGCCTGGACGTCAAGGTCCTCAGCGAGGACAAGCGGGAGATCGAGCTCAAGGAGATCGAGGAGGACATCGCCGAGACCGCCCGGGCCCTGGGCATCAACCTGGAAGGCGAAGAGGCACTGGTGGAGGACTACTAGGCGCGGACGCCGCCGGAGGAGAGCGGTCATGCAGGACGTCAACAACTTCGATGCGGTGAAGATCAGCCTGGCCTCCCCGGAGACCATCCGGGCCTGGTCCCACGGCGAGGTGAAGAAGCCGGAGACCATCAACTACCGCACCCTCAAGCCCGAGCGGGACGGCCTGTTCTGCGAGCGGATCTTCGGCCCCGTCAAGGACTGGGAGTGCCACTGCGGCAAGTACAAGCGCATCCGCTTCAAGGGCATCATCTGCGACCGCTGCGGGGTGGAGGTCACCCGGGCCAAGGTGCGCCGGGAGCGCATGGGCCACATCGAGCTGGCCGCCCCCGTGTGCCACATCTGGTACCTCAAGGGCGTGCCCAGCCGCATCGGCCTGCTCCTGGACATGTCCCCGCGGGCCCTGGAGCGGGTGGTGTACTTCGCCTCCTACGTGGTCATCGATCCCGGCTCCACGCCCCTGCAGAAGAAGCAACTGCTCAGCGAGAACGAGTACCGGGAGATGCGGGAGAAGTACGGCACCGCCTTCCGGGCCGGCATGGGCGCCGAGGCCATCAAGGAGCTGCTGCAGGAGCTGGACCTGGAGAAGCTGTCCCGGCAGCTGCGGGCCGAGCTGCGGGATGCCACGGGCCAGAAGCGCATGAAGATCCTCAAGCGCCTGGAGGTGGTGGAGGCCTTCCGCAAGAGCGGCAACCGGCCCGAGTGGATGATCCTGGACGTCATCCCGGTCATCCCTCCGGACCTGCGGCCCATGGTGCAGCTGGACGGCGGCCGGTTCGCCACCTCGGACCTCAACGACCTGTACCGCCGGGTCATCAACCGCAACAACCGCCTCAAGCGGCTGCTGGACCTGGGGGCGCCGGAGATCATCGTGCGCAACGAGAAGCGCATGCTCCAGGAGGCGGTGGACGCCCTGATCGACAACGGCCGCCGGGGCCGCCCCGTCACCGGCCCGAACAACCGGCCGCTGAAGTCCCTCTCGGACATGCTCAAGGGCAAGCAGGGCCGCTTCCGCCAGAACCTGCTGGGCAAGCGGGTGGACTACTCGGGCCGCTCGGTCATCGTGGTGGGTCCCAAGCTCAAGCTGCACCAGTGCGGGCTGCCCAAGGAGATGGCCCTGGAGCTGTTCAAGCCCTTCGTGATGAAGAAGCTGGTGGACAAGAACCTGGCCCAGAACATCAAGAGCGCCAAGCGCATGGTGGAGCGGGCGCGCCCCGAGGTGTGGGGGGTGCTGGAGGAGGTGGTCAAGGAGCATCCGGTGCTGCTCAACCGCGCTCCCACCCTGCACCGGCTGGGCATCCAGGCGTTTGAGCCGGTCCTGATCGAGGGCAAGGCCATCCAGGTGCACCCGCTGGTGTGCACCGCCTACAACGCGGACTTCGACGGCGACCAGATGGCCGTCCACGTGCCCCTGTCGGCCGCAGCCCAGGCCGAGGCCCGGCTGCTGATGCTGTCGGCCTACAACATCCTCTCCCCCGCCTACGGCAAGGCCATCACCAGCCCCACCCGGGACATCGTTCTGGGGTGCTACTACCTGACCCAGGAGAAGCCCGGGGCGCGGGGGGAGGGCAAGGTCTTCAGCACCCCCACCGAGGCGCTGCTGGCCTACGAGAGCGGGGCGGTGGAGCTGCACGCGCGGATCAAGGTGCGCCTGACCCGGGACAGCGAGCCCATCGAGACCACCGTGGGGCGCGTCATCTTCAACGAGGCGATCCCCGAGGAGCTGCGGTTCATCAACGACCTCTGCGACCGGAAGGTGCTGTCCCAGATCGTCTCGGAGGCCTACAACCGCCTGGGGTCCACCAAGACGGTGCAGCTGCTGGACGCCCTGAAGGACCTGGGCTTCCGCTACTCCACCAGGTCCGGCGTGAGCATCGCCATCGACGACATCAACATCCCCGAGGACAAGGCCCGGGTCCTGTCCGCGGCCGAGCGCCGGGTGCAGGAGATCGAGCAGCAGTACCGGCGCGGCCTCATCACCGAGCGGGAGAAGTACCAGCAGGTCATCGGGGTGTGGACCAAGGCCACCGAGGACATCACCGAGGCGATGCTGAAGACCTTCGACACCTTCAACCCCCTGTACATGATGGCCCAGTCGGGCGCCCGGGGGAATATCCAGCAGATCCGCCAGCTGGCCGGCATGCGGGGCCTGATGACCGACCCCTCGGGCAAGATCATCGAGATGCCCATCAAGGCCAACTTCCGGGAGGGGCTGACGGTCCTGGAGTACTTCATCTCGACCCACGGCCAGCGCAAGGGGCTGGCCGACACCGCCATCCGCACCTCGGAGTCGGGCTACCTGACCCGCCGCCTGGTGGACGTGGCCCAGGACGTCATCGTCCGGGAGGAGGACTGCAAGACCACCGAGGGCGTGGTGATGACGGCCATCAAGGAGGGGAACGAGGTGGTGGTGCCCCTCAAGGACCGCATCGTGGGGCGCGTGGCGGTGGAGGACATCGTCACCCCCCGAGGCCGCAGGGTGCTGGTGGAGGCCGACCAGGAGATCACCGAGGAGGCGGCGGAGCAGATCGAGCAGGCCGGCATCGAGGAGGTGCTGGTGCGCTCGGTCCTGACCTGCAAGACCCGCTATGGGGTGTGCGCCAAGTGCTACGGGCGCAACCTGGCCACCGGCAAGATGGTGGAGATCGGCGAGGCCGTGGGGATCATCGCCGCCCAGTCCATCGGCGAGCCCGGCACCCAGCTGACCATGCGCACCTTCCACACCGGCGGTGTGGCCGGGTTCGACATCACCCAGGGGCTGCCGCGGGTGGAGGAGCTGTTCGAGGCCCGCAAGCCGAAGGGGCAGGCCGTGATCGCCGAGGCGTCGGGTCGGGTGAAGATCGTGGAGGCCAAGGGCACCCGGCGGCTGGTGATCGTCACCAAGGACGGCCAGGAGATCGCCCACCCGGTGCCCTACGGGGTCCGGCTGCGGGTGGCCGACGGCGACCGGGTGGAGAGCGGCGACCAGCTCACCGAGGGATCGGTGAACCCCCACGACATCCTGCGCATCCGCGGCATCCACGCCCTGCAGAACTACCTGGTGCAGGAGATCCAGTCGGTCTACCGGTCCCAGGGGGTGGACATCAACGACAAGCACATCGAGATCATCGTCCGGCAGATGCTGCGCCGGGTGAAGGTGGAGGACCCCGGCGACACCGAGTTCCTGCCCGGGGAGCTGGTGGACAAGTTCGCGTTCGAGGAGGAGAACGCCAAGGCCATCGCCGAGGGCCTGGAGCCCGCCAAGGCCCGTCCGGTCCTGCTGGGGATCACCAAGGCGTCCCTGGCCACCGAGAGCTTCCTGTCGGCCGCCTCCTTCCAGGAGACGGCCCGGGTACTCACCGACGCGGCCACCAAGGGCAAGGTGGACCCGCTGATCGGGCTGAAGGAGAACGTCATCATCGGCAAGCTGATCCCCGCCGGCACCGGCATGTCCCGGTACCGGGCGATCAAGATCTCGGCGGAACTCT
>JAVHLZ010000036.1:0-3836 GCA_031081675.1 Armatimonadota bacterium | reverse complement strand
AGGGAAGAGGGAAGAGGGAAAAGGGGGGCGGGCCCGCTCGGGGTTCCGCCCCCCGTCCTGTGCCGGCCTGCCCTCCCAGGACCCCATCTGGACACCGTCCCGGACGGATGCTACAATCGCTGAGTGCCTGCGCCGGGTCCCGGACGGGGCCCGGCGAATGCGTGGAGTGGCGGAACGATGACGCAGGAGACCGAGGCGCTGGAGCGCCTGCGGACTGCGGAGTTCAGGGCCGTGGGGGCCAATCAGACGGCGAAGGCGATCGGCAAGGGCCGGGCCCGGGTGGTGTTCGTGGCCCGGGACGCCGATCGGCGGGTGGTGGACGGGGTCCTGGCTGCTGCCCGGGATCGGGGCGTGGAGGTCGTGGAAGTGGCCTCGATGCGGGAACTGGGACGCGCCTGCGGGATCGCCGTGGGCGCGTCGGCCGCCGCGATCCTGTCTCCCCCCTAGGCGGCCCCGCCGGGGGTCCCCCGGCCGGGCCGCGGACGGGGCCGCCGGCCTGAGGCGGCCCCTGGCGTGCGCCGCAGGGCACCGGCCTCCGGTGCCGCGTATGGCGCAGCGTCTCCAGCGGGTCCGCCGCGCCCGCACAGGCGCGACGGGTCAACGAGATGAGTCGGGGCCACGGGCATGCAGGCGCCGGGCGGGACCGACGCCGCGGCCGCTGTGCGCCCGCGGCTCCGCAGGAATGACGTGAGGATGGAGGTGGGGACGAGAGATGCCCACCATCAGTCAGCTTGTGCGTCACGGCCGGCACCGGGTTCGGGCCAAGACCAAGTCGCCGGCCCTGGAGGGCAACCCGCAGAAGCGCGGGGTGTGCATCCAGGTCCGCACCATGACGCCCAAGAAGCCCAACTCGGCGCTGCGGAAGATTGCGCGGGTCCGGCTGACCAACGGGATGGAGGTGACCGCCTACATCCCCGGCATCGGCCACAACCTGCAGGAGCACTCGGTGGTGCTCATCCGCGGCGGGCGGGTGCCGGACCTCCCGGGGATCCGGTACCACATCATCCGGGGCGCCCTGGACGCGGCCGGCGTGGAAGGCCGCCGTCAGGGGCGCAGCAAGTACGGGGCCAAGCGCCCCAAGCAGTAGGCGGGGGAGAGCCATGCCCAGGAAGGGACCGGCGCCACGGCGGGAGATCGGGCCCGACCCGGTCTACAACAACGTGGTGGTGCACAGGCTGATCAACAAGGTGATGATGCGCGGCAAGAAGAGCCTGGCCGAGCGGATCGTGTACACGGCCTTCGACCAGATCCGGGAGAAGTCCGGCCAGGACCCGGTGAAGGTGCTGGACCGGGCGCTCCACAACGTCATGCCGGTCCTGGAGGTGCGGCCGCGGCGGGTGGGCGGGGCCACCTACCAGGTGCCCATCGAGGTGCGGCCCGAGCGCCGGCTGTCCCTGGGGCTGCGCTGGCTGGTGGAGTACGCCCGGGCGCGCAAAGACAAGCGCACCATGGTGGACAGGCTGGCGGCCGAGATTCTGGACGCGGCCGCCGGCCAGGGTGGAGCCGTGAAGAAAAAGGAGGACACGCACCGGATGGCGGAGGCCAACAAGGCGTTCGCCCACTACCGGTGGTAGGATCGGTCGGCGGGTCGGGGTAGCGGCCGGGCGGGTGCCCGGCGGGGACCCGCCGTGAGGTGCCATGATGGACGTGCCCATGGACAAAATCCGGAACATCGGCATCGTCGCCCACATCGATGCGGGCAAGACGACGACCACCGAGCGCATTCTCTTCTACACGGGTCGGGTGCACCGCATCGGTGAGGTGGACGAGGGCTCGGCGACCATGGACTGGATGGTCCAGGAGCGCGAGCGGGGGATCACCATCACCTCCGCCGCCACCACCTGCATGTGGCGGGGGCACCGGATCAACATCATCGACACCCCCGGCCACGTGGACTTCACCGTGGAGGTGGAACGGTCGCTCCGGGTCCTGGACGGCGCCGTGGTCATCCTCAGCGCCGTGGAGGGCGTCCAGCCCCAGTCGGAGACCGTCTGGCGGCAGGCAGACCGGTACCGGGTGCCCCGCATCGTCTACGTGAACAAGATGGACCGCACCGGCGCCGACTTCCTGCGGACGGTGCGCATGGTGCAGGAGCGCCTGGGCGCCCGGGCGGTGCCGGTTCAGCTGCCGGTGGGCGTGGAGGACACCTTCCAGGGCGTGGTGGACCTGGTCCGGATGAAGTCGATCCTCTACCTGGACGACCTGGGCACCCGCTCCGACGAGACCGACATCCCGGCCGACCTGCGGGAGATGGCCGAGGAGTGGCGGGAGCGGCTGCTGGAGGCCGTGGCCGAGATGGACGACGAGCTGATGGCCCGGTATCTGGACGGCCACACCCTCTCCGAGGAGGAGATCCGCCGCGGGCTGCGCCTGGGCACCCTGTCCTACCGGCTGGTGCCGGTGCTGGCCGGGTCGTCGTTCCGCAACAAAGGCGTGCAGCCGCTGCTGGACGCGGTGGTGGACTACCTGCCCTCGCCCCTGGACATGCAGGCGGTGGAGGGCTGGCATCCCGTGACCCGGGAGGTGGTACGCCGCCGTCCGGACCCCGCGGAGCCCTTCTGCGCCCTGGCGTTCAAGATCGTCACCGACCCCTACGTGGGCAAGCTCACCTACTTCCGGGTGTACTCGGGGACCCTGAAGGCCGGGTCGTATGTCTACAACGCCACCCGGGGCAGAAAGGAGCGGGTCAGCCGCATCCTCCAGATGCACGCCAACCACCGGGAGGACATCCCCGAGGCCACGGCCGGCAACGTGGTGGCGGCGGTGGGACTGCGGGAGACCACCACCGGCGACACCCTGTGCGATGAGAACCACCCCATCGTCCTGGAGGCGATGCACTTCCCCGAGCCCGTCATCGCCGTGGCGGTGGAGCCCAAGACCCGCGCCGACGAGGAGAAGCTCAGCCTGGCCCTGGCCAAGCTGGCCGAAGAGGACCCCACCTTCCGGGTGCGCTACGACCCCGAGACCGGCCAGACCCTGATCGCGGGCATGGGGGAGCTGCACCTGGAGATCATTGTGGACCGCATGCAGCGGGAGTTCGGGGTCCAGGCGAACGTGGGTCGTCCCCAGGTCGCCTATAAGGAGACCATCCGGCAGGCGGCCCAGGCCGAGGGTCGGTACATCCGGCAGACCGGTGGCCGCGGCCAGTACGGCCACGTGGTGATCATCCTGGAGCCGCTGCCCCGCGGATCGGGGATCGAGTTCGTGGATGAGATCACCGGCGGCGTCATTCCCCGGGAGTTCATCCCGGCGGTGGAGGCCGGCGTCCGCGAGGCGGCCGAGACCGGGGTCCTGGCCGGGTATCCGGTGGTGGACGTCCGCGTGCGGCTGGTGGACGGTTCCTACCACGAGGTGGACAGCTCCGAACTGGCGTTCAAGATCGCGGGCTCCCTGGCCTTCAAGGAGGCCATGGCCCGGGCGCGGCCGGTGCTTCTGGAACCGGTGATGAAGGTGGAGGTGCTGACCCCCGAGGCCTACATGGGGGATGTGATCGGCGATCTCAACGCCCGGCGGGGGCGCATCGAAGGCATCGAGCAGCAGGGGAGCCTCCGGGTGGTGCGGGCGCTGGTCCCTCTGGCGGAGATGTTCGGATATGCCACCGCCCTGCGGTCGGTGAGCCAGGGGCGCGCCACCTACACCATGGAGCCGTCCCACTATGAGGAGGTTCCTCCCTCCATCGCCGAGGAGGTCCGGGGCCGGGTCCGGGTGGGCGCGCGGGCCTAGGGGGAATCGGGTCTGAGGCACGGCAGGAGACAGACGGGGGAGGCCAGCGATGAGCAAGCCGAAGTTTGAGCGGACGAAGCCGCACGTGAACGTGGGGACGATCGGGCACGTGG
>JAVHLZ010000035.1 GCA_031081675.1 Armatimonadota bacterium | reverse complement strand
CGGCCCCCGATGGTGTCGTCAGCGGGGCCGGAAGCGTTGCGGGCATTCTGGAGCATGCCGACGGCGGACGTGCTGTCCGCGCTGCAGTCGTCGGTCGGTGGTCTTGGGGCGGACTCCGCCGCCGAGCGTCTCGCCCGCGTCGGGCCGAACGTGCTCGGCGAGCGCAAACGCTCCGACGCCCCGGCGCTGCTCCTCCGGCAGGTCGCGAACCCCCTGGTCATGCTGCTGGTCGCGGCGGCCGTGCTGTCCTTCGCGCTGCAGGACCCCACGGACGGGGCCATCATCCTGGGGATTGTCGCCGTGAGCGCGCTGCTGGGCTTCTGGCAGGAACGGGGCGCCGCGACGGTGGTGGAGAAGCTGCTGGCGACGGTCGCCGTGAAAGCCTCGGTGCTGCGCGGCGGGCGCCAGACCGAGGTGGCCGTGGACGAGCTGGTGCCGGGTGATGTGGTGCTGCTCTCCGCGGGCTCCCGCGTCCCGGCGGACTGCCTGCTGCTTGCCGCCCAGGACCTGTTCGTGGACGAGGCCTCCCTCACCGGAGAGAGCTTCCCCGTGGAAAAGCGGGTCGGCCCCGTGGCCGCCGACGCGCCGCTTGCCCGGCGTGCCAACGTGCTCTTCCTGGGGACGCACGTGGTGAGCGGGAGCGGTCGCGCGCTGGTGGTGCGCACCGGGAGAGCCACCGAGTTCGGCCGGATCTACGAGCGGCTGCGCCTGCGGCCGCCCGAGACGGAGTTCGAGCACGGCGTGCGCCGCTTTGGCTACCTGCTGACAGAGACCACGCTGGTGCTGGTCGTCGCCATCTTCGCCTTCAACGTCTACCTGGCGCGGCCAGTCCTCGACTCGTTCCTCTTTGCGCTGGCGCTGGCGGTGGGCCTGACGCCCCAGCTGCTGCCGGCCATCATCAGCGTGAACCTGGCGCACGGAGCGCGTCGCATGGCAGAGCGGCGGGTGATCGTGAAGCGGTTGTCGGCGATCGAGAACCTGGGCAGCATGGACGTGCTCTGCTCCGACAAGACCGGCACGCTCACCGAGGGGCGCGTGCGGGTGCACGCGGCGCTGGACCCCGCGGGGCGCGAGAGCGAGCGCGTGCTCTTCTCCGCCTACCTCAACGCGGCCTTCCAGACGGCGTTCCGCAACCCGATCGACCAGGCCCTCCTCGCCCACCGCGCGTTCGCGCTGGACGGGTGGCGCAAGCTCGACGAGGTGCCCTACGACTTCGCTCGCCGGCGGCTGAGTGTGCTGGCCGAGCACGACGGGCGGGCCGTCCTGATTACGAAGGGCGCGCTGGAGAACGTGCTCGATGTCTGCACGAGGTGCGAACGGGCGGACGGCACGGTGACCCCGCTCGCCGACGCGCGGGCGGAGATCGAGCAGCGCTACGCGGCCCTCAGCGCCGACGGCTACCGCGTGCTCGGAGTGGCCCTGCGGGAGATGGCGTCGCCCGGGCCCATCGGCCGGGATTCCGAGCGCGAGATGACCTTCCTGGGCCTGCTGGTGTTCGCCGATCCCCCCAAGCCGGGGGCCGCGGCCACGGTGGCGGCGCTGGGCCGGTTGGGCGTGCGGCTCAAGGTCATCACCGGCGACAACGCGCTGGTCGCGGCGCGCGTGTGGGCGCAGGTCGGGCTGCCCGCCCCCCGGGTCCTGACCGGCTCCCAGGTGCACGCGCTGAGGGACGACGCGCTGCCGGTCGTCGCAGGGGAGACGGACATCTTCGCCGAGGTGGAGCCCAATCAGAAGGAGCGGCTCGTCCGGGCGCTGCACAAGGCCGGACACGTGGTGGGCTACATGGGCGACGGGATCAATGACGTCCCGGCGCTGCACGCGGCCGATGTCTCGCTCTCGGTGCAGGGGGCCGTGGACGTGGCGAAGGAGGCGGCCGACATCGTCCTCCTCGAGACGGACCTCGCCGTGCTGGAGGCCGGGGTGCGCGAGGGACGCCGCACGTTCGCCAACACGCTCAAGTACGTGTTCATGGCCACCAGCGCCAACTTCGGCAACATGTTCAGCATGGCCGGCGCCTCGCTCCTGCTCCCGTTCCTGCCGTTGCTGCCGAAACAGATTCTGCTGACCAACCTGTTGACGGATATTCCCGAGCTGGCGATTTCGTCCGACCGGGTGGACGCGGACTGGATCGAACGGCCACGCCGCTGGGACACCGGCTTCATCCGCAGGTTCATGCTCACCTTCGGGCTCGTCAGTTCCCTGTTCGACTATCTCACGTTCGGGGTGCTGCTGTGGGTGCTGCGTGCGGGGGCAGCGGAGTTCCGGACCGGATGGTTCGTCGAGTCGGTGGTCTCGGCGGCGCTGATCGTGCTGGTGGTGCGCACCCGGGGCAGCTTCCTGCGCAGCCGGCCGGGGCGCGCGCTGGCGGGCCTGACGGTCGCCGTGGCGGCCGCCACACCGGTGATCCCCTCCACCCCCCTGGGCGCGGCCTTCGGCTTCGTCCCGCTGCCCCCGGTCTTTCTCGCGCTCATGGGGCTGATCGTTCTGGGCTACATCGGGAGCGCGGAACTGGCGAAGCGCTGGTTCTACAGGGGTGCGCACCGGTGACCGGGGTCCTGTGATCGGAGGACGCCCGGGGGAGGGACCCGCTGGGCCGCCCCGCGGGCGGCCGGAGCCCCCGCGGGAGCGGTCCGCGCCTGCGTCGGCGCCCTTGCGGGCGTGCGGGCCGCCGGGTCCGGCTCGGTCGTCGCCGCCGGGGGCGGCCCCCGCCGGGGTGAGGACTCCCCGCGCGCTTCCGGACTCTCATGGCACCGGGGTCGGGCGGCCCACCGCCTTCGGGTCCCATTGCCTTGAGGCCGCAGTATAATACCTGTGTCATGGCCGGACTTCTCGCGCGCCTGCTGGGCGACACCAACGCCCGCCACCTGCAGCGGCTGGCTCCCCTGGTTGACGAGATCAACCGGCTGGAGCCGGAGATCGCCGCCCTGTCGGATGCCGCGCTGGCGGGCAAGACCGCCGAGTTCCGGGAGCGGCTGGAATCGGGCGAGACCCTGGACGACCTGCTGCCGGAGGCGTTCGCGGTGGTGCGGGAGGCCGCCCGGCGCACCCTGGGCCTGCGCCACTTCGACGTCCAGCTGATGGGCGGCATCGTGCTGCACCAGGGCAAGGTCGCCGAGATGAAGACCGGCGAGGGCAAGACCCTGGTGGCCACCCTGCCCGTGTACCTCAACGCGCTGACGGGCGCCGGCGTCCACGTGGTCACCGTCAACGACTACCTGGCCCGCCGCGACGCGGGGTGGATGGGCCCCATCTACCACGCCCTGGGCCTGTCGGTGGCCGTCATCACCCACGAGTTCAGCGGCCTGTACGATCCCGGCTTCACCGACCCCCACCCCCACGCCGACGACCGCCTCAACCACTTCCGCCCCATCACCCGGCGGGAGGCCTACCAGGCGGACATCACCTACGGCACCGTCAGCGAGTTCGGCTTCGACTACCTGCGGGACAACATGGCCCTGCGGCCCCAGGACCTGGTGCAGCGGGACCTGGCCTACGCCATCGTGGACGAGGTGGACTTCATCCTCATCGACGAGGCGCGCACGCCGCTGATCATCTCCGGGATGCTGGAGGAGTCCACCCGCAAGTACTACGAGTTCGCGCGGCTGGTGGAGCGGCTGACGCCCGGGCGGGACTACACGGTGGACGAGAAGCTGCGCACGGCCCACCTGACCGAAGAGGGGATCGCCCGGGTCGAGCGGGCCCTGGGCGTGCAGAACCTGGCCGACATCGAGCACGTGGACCTGATGCACCACATCCAGCAGGCCCTGCGGGCCCACGCCTGCTTCCGGCGGGACGTGGACTACGTGGTCAAGGACGGCCAGGTGATCATCGTGGACGAGTTCACCGGCCGTCTGATGTTCGGCCGGCGGTACAGCGACGGCCTGCACCAGGCCATCGAGGCCAAGGAGAACGTCCGGATCGAGCGGGAGAGCCAGACCCTGGCCTCCATCACCATCCAGAACTACTTCCGCATGTACCGCAAGCTGGCCGGCATGACCGGCACCGCCAAGACCGAGGAAGAGGAGCTGCAGAAGATCTACAACCTCCCGGTGGTGGTGATTCCCACCCACCGGCCCATGATCCGCCAGGACCTGCCCGACCTGGTGTACAAGACCGAGCGGGCCAAGTGGCGGGCGGTGGTGGAGGAGATCGCCCACTGGCACCGGCTGGGCCGCCCGGTCCTGGTGGGCACCCGCAGCATCGAGAAGAACGAGGCCCTCAGCGAGATGCTGCGCCGCCGGGGCATCCCCCACCAGGTCCTCAACGCCAAGCACCACGAGCGCGAGGCGGAGATCATCGCCCAGGCGGGCCGCCTGGGGGCGGTGACCATCGCCACCAACATGGCCGGCCGCGGCGTGGACATCATCCTGGGCGGCAACCCCCCGGACCCGGCCGAGGCGGAGAAGGTGCGCGAACTGGGCGGGCTGCACGTCATCGGCACCGAGCGCCACGAGGCCCGCCGCATCGACAACCAGCTGCGCGGCCGCGCCGGCCGCCAGGGCGACCCCGGCTCGTCGCGCTTTTACGTGGCCCTGGACGACGAGCTGATGCGCCTGTTCGCCGGCCAGCGGGTGGCGGCCATCATGGACCGCCTGGGCATCGACGAGGACACCCCCATCGAGCACCCCCTGGTCAGCCGCCAGATCGAGAATGCCCAGAAGAAGGTCGAGCAGTACCACTTCGACGTGCGCAAGCACGTCCTGGAATACGACGACGTCCTCAACGTCCAGCGCAAGGTCATCTACGGCGAGCGCCGCAAGGTCCTGTTCGGGGAGAACCTGCGGGAGAACATCCTGGACATGATCGAGCGGCTGGTGGACGGGCTGGTGGACGTGCACTGCCCGCCCGACGCCCGCCCCGAGGAGTGGGACCTGGCCGGGCTGCGGGAGGCCGCCGCCCGGCTGATCCCGCCCCTGGCCGATGTGGCCCTGCCCGAGGGATCCCGGGACGCCCTGGCCCAGGCCCTGCGGTCGGCCGCCCTGGCGGCCTACGAGCGCAAGGAGCAGGAGGTCGGCCCGCAGACCCTGCGGGAGATCGAGCGGCTGGTCCTGCTGCAGACCATCGACCGCAAGTGGATCGACCACCTGTACGCCATGGACAGCCTGCGGGAAGGGATCGGCCTGCGGGCCTACGCCCAGGTGAGCCCGCTGATCGAGTACCAGCGGGAGGGCTACGACCTGTTCCAGCGCATGCTGACGGAGATCCAGGAGGAGGCCGTGCAGGTCCTCTTCCGGGTGCAGGTGGAGGGGCCGGCTCCGGCCCCGCGTCCCCTGGCGGCTCCCGCGCGGCGGCCGGTGGCCGCCGGGACCCCGCGGGCGGCTGCCCCGGCGGCCGCCGGTGACGGCCCCCGCAAGTTGGGCCGCAACGACCCCTGCTGGTGCGGCAGCGGCAAGAAGTACAAGAAGTGTCACGGCCGCGAGGAGTAATCCTCCCGCCGCCCCGCGCCGACCGCCCGGCGCTGCCCTGGGTGGCGGCGGCGGCGTCGGGCGCGCTGTTCGCGGCGTCGTTTCCTCCCGCCGACGCGGGCTGGCTGGCCTGGATCTCCCTGACGCCTCTGCTGGTGGCCGCGCGGGGCCAGCCCGTGCGCCGCGCGTTCGGCCTGGGCTACCTGATGGGCCTGGTGGGCTACGGGGGCACGCTGCTGTGGCTGCGGGTCTTCGGATGGCTGCCGTGGGTGCTGCTGAGCGCGTACCTGGCGCTGTACGGGGGCACGTTTGCCGCGGTGGCGTCCTGGCTGGCCCGCGGCCGCCGCCCGCCGTGGTGGTGGCCCTGGCCGACGGCGGTGGCGTGGGCCGCCCTGGAGCTGCTGCGCTCCTCCGGCGTGTTCGGTTTTCCGTGGGCGGCACTCGGCCTGACCCAGTCCCGCTGGCCGGCGGTGGTCCAGGTCGCCCGGGTGGCCGGCGTGTTCGGGGTGTCGTTTGTGGTGGCCCTGGTCTCGGCGGCTGTCTCCGGGGTGCTGGTCCGCCGCCGTCCGGCGCCTGCGATCCTGCCCCTGGCCCTGCTGGGGGCGGTGGTCCTGTGGGGGTCCACTCTGCCGCCTCCCGGCCCCGCAACTCTGCGCGTCGCCGCCCTCCAGCCCAACGTCCCCCAGCGGGAGAAGTTCGACCCTGCGCTCTCCGAGCAGCACCGGGACCGGCTGCGGCGGCTGGTCGTCCAGGCCGCGCGGTCCGGTGCGGAGCTGATCGTGATGCCCGAGACGGCCGTCCCGGGAGACCTGTTCGGGCCGCAGGGCGCCCTGGAGGAGGTGGGCCGGTGGGCGCACGAGGCCCGGGCGACCATCATCGCCACCAGCCTGGAGGGTGGCCGGTCCAACATCGCGGTGGCGGTGGCGCCGTCCGGCCTGGCCGTCGGCCGCTACGACAAGGTCCGTCTGGTGGCGTTCGGGGAAGCCGGCATCGTCCCCGGGCGCCGGCACGACCCGCTGTGGACGCCTGCGGGCCGGGTGGGTGTGGCCATCTGCTTTGAGTCCATCTTCCCCGGCGCCTCGCGCGCCCTGGTCCGGGGCGGAGCGGACCTGCTGGCGGTGCTCACCAACGACGCCTGGTTTGACGGCACCGCCGGGCCGGCCCAGCACGCCGCCCACGCGGTCTTCCGCGCGGTGGAGCAGGGGCGGTGGGTGGTGCGGGCGGCGAACACCGGCCTGTCGTTCATCGTCGATCCGGCCGGCCGCATCACCGCCCGGGTTCCCCCGGGGCAGGAGGCGGTGCTGACAGGTGCGGTGGGGACCGCCGGCCCTCACACGCCCTATGCGCGCTACGGAGACGGCCTGCTGCTGGCGGCGGCCGCCGCCACGGCCCTGGGCTCGGTCCCCCGCCTGCTCCCCTCGCTGCGGGCGGCGTGGGCCCGGCCGGGTGGGGGGGACGCTCTGGCCGCGGTCCTGCTCCCCGGTGTGGCGGCGGCGGTCCTGCTGCGGGCGCCTCTGCGGTGGTGGGTGTGGCCGGGGGTGGTGGGGGCGGTGGGGGCGGCTGTGGGGGTGGTGGTCCGCCCTCTGCCCGCGCGGCCGCGGGCGTGGAGCGATGGCGCCGCGGCGGTGGCCGCCGGGGCGGTGGTGGTCGGCCTGTGGGCCGCGATGGTCTGGTCGTTCCGCGCCTACGGCGTGCCGGTGGGCGCCCTGCCCACAGGAGCCGACCTGGGGGTCGTCCTGGTCCGGCAGCTGGTGGTGGCCGCGGCGGTGGAGCTGTGGCTGCGGGGAGTGGCGTTTGGCGCGCTGGCCCGCTGGGCCGGTACCGGGACGGCAGTGGCCGTCACCACCGCCCTGGGCGTGGCCCTGCAGGCCGGGCTGCCCCCGGAAGCGTATGCCTGGGCCCTGGTGACGGGGGTGGCGTTTGGCTGGATCCGGGCGCGGAGCAGGAGCGCGGCCGGCTTCATCCTGCCCCACGCCCTGGGCAACGTCCTCTTCGCGGTGGTGGGGGCGGTGAGGTGAAAGGGAAGAGGGAAAAAGGAAAAGGGAAAAAGGGAAAAGGGCAAAGGGCAAAGGAATCAAAGCAAAATACGTATTTACCCTTTTCCCTATTCCCTATTCCCTTTTCCCTTTTATGTTACAATTCATCCGCGGGTGGACCGAGAGAGTCCGCCCGGTGAGTGTCTGTGATGACCGTGGAGGAAATCCGCGCCCTGCTGGATGCCGACCGGCGCCGCCTGGCCGACATCGGGAGGCATCTTTGACCTGGAGGCCCGGCAGTCCCGCATCGCCGTCCTCGAAGAGCAGCTGCAGCGCCCCGACCTGTGGTCTGACCCCGCCCGCGCCCGGGAGCTGACCCGGGAGCTCAGCGCGCTGCGGGCCCAGGTGGAGACCTGGCAGAAGCTGCGCCGGGAACTGGACGACCTGCACGAACTCGCCCGCCTGGCCGCCGAAGATCCCACGGGGTGGGACGCGGAGGAGCTGGCCCGCGAGGCCCAGGACCTCCACCGCCGCGTCCAGCAGCTGGAACTGACGACGCTGCTCGGCGGAGAGCACGACGCCCGCAACGCCATCCTGTCGGTGCACGCCGGCGCCGGGGGCACCGACTCCCAGGACTGGGCGCAGATGCTGCTGCGCATGTACGCCCGGTGGGCGGAGCGGCGCGGCTTCGGGACCGAGATCGTGGACGTCTCCCCGGGCGAGGAGGCGGGCATCAAAAGCGCCACCATGATCGTCAGCGGCCCCTACGCCTACGGCTACCTCAAGGGCGAGCGGGGGGTCCACCGGCTGGTGCGCCTGTCGCCCTTCGACGCCGCCCACCGGCGGCACACCTCCTTCGCCCTGGTGGACGTGATTCCCGACGTGGAGGAGGAAGAGGTGCAGATCCGCGACGACGAGCTGCGGATCGAGACCTACCGCGCCGGCGGCGCCGGGGGCCAGAACGTCAACAAGGTGGAGACCGCCGTCCGGATCACCCACCTGCCCACCGGCATCGTGGTCCAGTGCCAGAACGAGCGGTCCCAGTACGCCAACCGCCTGACGGCCCTGCGCCTGCTGCGGGCCAAGCTGGCCGAGCTCCAGGCGGCCCGCCACCAGCAGCGCCTGGCCGAGCTGCGGGGGGAGTTCCGGGAGGCGGCCTGGGGCAACCAGATCCGCTCCTACGTCCTCCACCCCTACACCCTGGTGAAGGACCACCGGACCGGGGAGGAGACCGGCGACGCCGAGGCGGTGCTGGATGGCGACCTGGACCGCTTCATCGACGCCTGGCTGCGGCGCCCGGTGCCGGCGTCGTAGCCCCGCCTCCCGCGCCGCGCCGATGCCGGCGACCCCGCCCCTGCCATCCCGCCCACGCGCCGGAGGGTCCATCGCGGGTCCCTGCGGGCGGACCGCGCGCAGCCCCCGCATCCCGGAGCGTTCCCGGTGAGCCGCCCCGCCCGAGCCGTCCCCGCCCGCGCGCTGGTGGTGGCGGGGGTGGTGGTCTTCGGTGTCCTGGCACTTCCCCTGCTGATCGGGTGGAGGCTGGAGGAGCCCGTGCGGTCCGCCCTGCACGCCCGCGGCGCGTCGGTGCGCCTGGTGGGCGGCCTCACCTGGCCCCTGACCGGCCGCTTCGCCCGCCTGGACGTCGAGGTCTCCGGGGCGCGGCTGGGGGACGTGGTGGTGGACGAGACGGCTCTCTCCCTGCGCGGGGTGCAGGTGGACGTCCTGCGGGCGGTGGTCCTGCGCCGCCTGGTCGTCCGCCATGCCGACGGCGGGCGGGCCGTGATGCGCGTGAGGGTGGAGGACCTCCGCCAGGCGCTGGAAGACCTGCCGGCGGTGCGCGACGCCGACGTCTCCGCGCAGGATGGAACCGTCCATGTGGCCGCGACGGTGGACCTCCTGGGCCAGCCGGTCCCGGTACAGGTCCGGGGGACGCTTGTGGCGCCGGACGGCCGCCGCGTGCTGATCCGGGTGGAGCAGATGCGGGTGGGCCACGTGCAGGTTCCGCCTGCGGTGGCGGCCGTCCTCGCCGCGCCCCTCAACCCGCTGCTCACCGTGGACCGCCTGCCGGTCCCGCTGGTGATCCGCCGAGTGGAGGCGGGGGAGGAAACCATCACGGTGGTGGCCGAACCGAGGTGAGGACATGAGCGGATGGATCCGCGCGGGCCTGGTCGTGGGGCTGGTGTCCGCGGTGGTGGTCCTCCAGGCCCGGTGGGCGGTGGAGGCGTCCAACCGGACCGTGGAGATCGTCCTGGACGGGCCCGACTGGACGGACCTCGCCCGGCGGGAGGGGCGCGCCCCCCACGAGGTCTTCGCGGCCGCCCGGGAGCGCGGGGCCACGGCGGTGGCGGTCTACGAGCAGACCCTCGCCCGCCTGGCCGAGGCCGGGGAGGTCCTGGTGCGCGCCGGCGGCGAGGTCATGGCCCTGGCGCGGTCGGGAGGGCAGGACCCTGTTGCGGCCGCGTTCGGACCGCAGAATCTGCGGCCCGACGCCGTCTACGTGACCGGATCGCCCGACCAGCTGGCCTTCGTCGAGCGCGCGTTCACCGACCTGCTGGGGTCCGGCCGGGTGCGGCGCGTCCGGGACGTCCTGGAAGTCAGCGGCGTGCCGGACGATCTGGAGCAAGCGCCGCTGGGCTACCGGCCCGAGGACCTGGCCGCCGTCCGGGCGCTGGGCCTGCGCCCGGTCCTGCGTCTGCGGAACTATCCGGGGATGACCGCCGACGCCCTGCGCGCGCGGATCGGGCGCCTGCCCGCCGGCGGCGGCGCGCCGGTGGTGTTCGAGCTGCAGGAGGTCCTGGGCTACGAGGGCCTGCTGCCCGAGGCGGGCGCGGCGCTGGCCGCGGCGGGCTACACCTACGGGCGGATCGAGGTCTTCAACATTCGCCGCAAGCAGCGCGGCGAGGACCGCCTGGCGGCCGTGATGCGGCCGGCCGTCATCCGCCTGTTCAGCCTCACGCCCGACGAGCTGCTGGCGGCGTCCCCGCAGGACAACCTGGACAAGTTCGTCCGGGCCGCCCGGGAGCGCAACATCCGGATCCTGTACCTGCGGCCGCTGCAGCCGACGGCGGGGGTGTCCGGAGTGGCCCTCAACCTGGAGTTCGTGGGCCGGCTGTCCTCCGCGCTGCGCCGGGTGGGTCTGCGACCCGGTCCGGCCCGGCCGCTGGACGACCCGGCGGTGTCGCCGGCGGCGTGGCTGGGCGTGGTGGCGGGAGGGGCGGCCGCGGCGGCCTGGGGCGCGCAGGTGCTGGGGCGCGCGGCGGGCGTGCCCGCGGGCCTGTGGGTTCCCGGAGGCGCGGCGGCGGTGGTCGCGTTCAGCGCGGTCCTGGTCCCGTGGGGCCCGCCCGCCCTGTGGCGCCAGGGCCTGGCCCTGCTGGTCGCCTGCCTGGTGCCGGTGGTGGCGGTGGCCGCCGCGCTGCCCCGGGGCCCGCGGCGGCATCCGGTGGCGGCCGCGCTGGGAAGCCTGTGGAAGGCCTCGGCGGTCTCGGCGGCGGGCGGGGTCGTGGTGGCGGCGCTGCTGACCGGGTGGGAGTTCATGATGGCATCGCGGGTGTTTGTGGGCGTCAAGCTGGCCCACATCGTCCCCGTGGTCCTGGTGGCCGCGGTCGCCGCCGCGGGCGCCAGTCCGCCCCGGCACTGGCGCGAGTTCGCGGCGCGGATCTGGGCGTGGTCGGACCACCCCCTGCGGGTGCGGTACGCCGTGGCCGTGCTGGTGGTCGGCCTGGCGGCGGTCGTCCTGCTGGGCAGGAGCGGGAACTTCGGGCTGCCGGTGCCGGCGGCGGAAGAGCGGATGCGCGAGTGGCTGGAGGACACGCTCGTGGCGCGGCCGCGGACCAAGGAGTACCTGCTGGGCCACCCGGCCCTGGTCCTGGCCGCCCTGTGCGCCGCCCGGGGGTGGCGGCCGGCCGCAGTCGCCCTGGCCGCCGCGGGGGCGGTGGGCCAGGCCAGCATCATCAACAGCTTCGCCCACATCCACACCCCTCTGCTGTACACCCTGTGGCGGACCGCCAACGGGCTGGTCCTGGGCAGCGCGCTGGGCGCGGCGGTGGCGGCGGCGGTGGCCCGGGCCGGCTCCACCCTGGCCCGCCGGGGATCTCGCCCGCCGTCCTGAGGCGGGCCACCCATGCGGGTCGTCATCTCGGGCTACTACGGGTTCGGCAACGTCGGGGACGAGGCCGTCCTGGCCGGCGTCCTCCAGGACCTGCGGGCCCGGCTGCCGGAGGCGCGCGTGGTGGTGGTGTCGGGCAACCCGTCCCGCACCCGGTGCCTGCACGGGGTGGAGGCGGTGCGGCGCGGACCGGCGGCGCTGCGCGCCGCATCCGGAGCGGCCCTGTTCATCAGCGGCGGTGGGGGCCTGATCCAGGATGCCACCAGCGCCCGCAGCGCCGCCTACTACCTGGGGGAGCTGCTCGCCGCCTCGGTCCTGGCGCGGCGGACGATGCTGTACGCGGTGGGGATCGGGCCGCTGCGCCGGCGCTGGATCCGCGGCCTGGCCGCGGCGGTCCTGTCCCGGGTGGACGCCCTGGTGGTCCGCGACGACGACTCCCGCCAGCTCCTGCACTCTCTGGGGATCCGCCGGCCGGTGGAGGTGGCGGCGGACCCGGCCTTCGCCGTGCCCCCCGCTCCCCCCGAGGAGGTCGCCGACCTGTTCGGCGCGCTCCCGCCGCCGCGGATCGGGCTGGTCCTGCGGCCGTGGGGGACCGACGCCCACCTGCCCGCGGTGACGGACGCCGTCGGGCGCCTGGTGCGGGAGGAAAACGCGCGCGCGGTGGCGCTGGCCTTTCACCCGGAAGTGGACCTGCGGGTCTCGGTGTCCGCGGCCCGGGCGCTGGGGGCCCCGGTGGTGGCCGGACTGTCGCCCCGCGCAGTGCTGGCGGCGGTGGGGGAGCTGGACCTGCTGGTCGCCATGCGCCTGCACGGGGTGATTGCCGCCGTCGTCCAGGGGGTGGGGGCGGCGGGTCTGGCCTACGATCCGAAGGTCCGGTCCCTGTGCTCCCGGGCGGGCCTGCCCGCGCTGTCCCCGGAGGAGTGCGACCCTGCACGTCTGTTCGACGTCCTCCGCATGGCCTGGGGCAGGCGTGGGGCGCTGCGCCCGCACCTGCGGGAGCGGGCGCGCGAGATGCGGGCTGCGGCGGCCCGGGCGGCGGACGTGGCCGCTTCCCTGGTCCGGCGGCCCTAGGACGGGGTCGCGGCCTCCGGCCGGCCCGCGCCCCCTCCCCGGTGCAGGAGGATTTCGGTGCGGGTATACGAAATAGTGGAAGGCCAATGAACCGACCAGCAGCCGGAGCAGTGGAGGAGGCAGGCCCCATGCCGGAGGTGCTGAAGGTCGGGGCGGATTCCAAGCCCAAGGCCGTCGCCGGCGCGCTCGCCGCGGTCCTGCGGGAAAAGGGCTCGGTGGAGCTGCAGGCGGTGGGGGCCGGGGCGGTGAACCAGGCGGTGAAGGCCATCGCCATCACCCGCGGGTTCGTGGCCCCGAACGGCATTGACGTGGTGGCGATCCCGGCCTTCACCAAGGTCATGATCGACGGCGAGGAACGCACCGCCATCAAGTTCCTCGTCGAGGCCCGCTGACGGTTTCCCCCGCATCCGCGTCCCCTTCCAGGCAGGGTGTGAGAGCCGGCCGGACGCCCGGTGTGCGCCCGGAGGGCGACCTGGCCGTGGTACTGTAAAAGGGGTATGGCCGACGACCCGTACGGACCCCTCAAGCTGTTCTGCGGCACCGCCCACCCGCAGCTGGGCGAGGAGATCGCCCGCCATCTGGGCATTCCCGTCAGCCGCGCGCTGATCACCCGGTTCGCCGACGGCGAGATCTACGTGCGATACGAGGAGAACGCCCGGGGCGTGGACGCGTTCGTGGTGCAGCCCACCTGCCATCCCGTCAACGAGAACCTCATGGAGCTGCTGGTCATGGTGGATGCCCTGCGGCGGGCGTCGGCGGGCCGGATCACGGCGGTGATCCCCTACTACGGCTACGCCCGCAAGGACAAGAAGGACGCCCCCCGGGAGCCCATCACCGGCCGGCTGGTGGCCGACCTGCTCTCCACGGCGGGGGTGGACCGGGTCCTGACCGTGGACCTGCACGCGGGCCAGATCGAGGGGTTCTTCACCATTCCCGTGGACCACCTGCGGGCGATGCCCCTGTTTGCCGACTACCTGCGGGAGAAGGCCCTGGACGCGGGGGTGGTGGTCGCCGCCGACGACGGCGCCGTCAAGCGCAGCAAGCAGCTGGCCGACCGGCTGGACCTCCCCCTGGCCATCATCTTCCAGCGCCGGGTCGGCAAGGACGTCAAGGAGCCGGTGCAGATCGTCGGCGAGGTGGAGGGCCGCACGCCCGTCATGATCGAGGACATCATCGACACGGCGGGGACGCTGGCGGGAGCGGTGGATGTCCTCATGCGTCACGGGGCCCGGCCCGAGGTCTACATCTGCGCCACCCACCCGGTGCTGGCGGGGCCGGCGGTGGAGCGCCTGTCCCGGGAGGAGATCCGGGAGGTGATCGTCACCAACACCATCCCGGTGCCCCCCGACAAGCGGCTCCCCAAGATGACGGTGCTGTCGGCGGCGCCGCTGCTGGCCGAGGCCATCCGCCGGATTCACCTCAACCAGTCGGTGAGCATGCTGTTCACCTGAGCCGCGCAGGATGTCCACCGTCCGCACCCGGTATGCCCCCAGCCCCACCGGGTACCTGCACATCGGTGGGGCGTGGATGGCGTTCTTCAACTGGCTGTATGCGCGCAGCCAGCGGGGCGCCTTCATCCTCCGCATCGAGGACACGGACCGCACCCGGTCCACCGAGGAGTACGAGCGGGCCATCCTGGAGGACTTCCGCTGGCTGGGCCTGGACTGGGACGAAGGCCCGGACGTGGGCGGGCCCGTGGGACCGTACCGCCAGACCGAGCGGGGCCCCCTGTACCGCCAGCACGCGCAGATCCTGGTGGGCTCAGGGGCCGCCTACCACTGCTACTGCACGCCCCAGGAACTGGAGGCGGAGCGGGAGGCCGCCCGCCGCCAGGGCCGGCCTCACCGGTACTCGGGGCGCTGCCGCCACCTGAGCGCCGCCGACCGGGCCCGGTACGAGGCCGAGGGCCGCCGGCCCGCCATCCGCCTGCGGGTCCCGGACCTGGGCGGGCCGATCGTGGTGCAGGACCTCATCCGCGGCCCCGTGGAGTTCGACCCCGCCCACCTGGACGATCCCATCATCGTCCGCAGCGACGGCACGCCCCTGTACAACTTCGCCAACGTGGTGGACGACCACCTGATGCGCATCTCCCACGTCATCCGGGGCAGCGAGCACCTGTCCAACACGCCCATCCAGTGGCTGATCTACCGGGCCCTGGGGTGGTCGCCGCCCGCGTTCGCCCACCTGCCGGTCATCCTGGGGCCGGACCGGCGCAAGCTGAGCAAGCGGATGGCCGCCACGGCGCTGCGGGATTACCGGCGGGACGGCTACCTGCCCGAGGCGCTGCTGAACTTCTTCGCCCTCATGGCCTGGCATCCGGATCCCGAGCGGGAGGTCTACCCGCTGTCCGAACTGGTGGAGCGCTTCCGCCTGGAGGAGCTGGGGCGGGCGTCTCCCATCTTCGACCAGGCCAAGCTCACCTGGCTCAACGGCCTGTACATGCGCGAGCTGATGCAGCGCAACCCCCAGCGGGTGGTGGACGTCTGTCTGGAGATCCTCCGCGACGCCGGGCTGGCGCCCGCGGACCCCTCGCCGGGCCTCCGCGCCTACGTGGCCGCGGTGGTGACCGTCCTGGGAGACCGGCTGAAGGTGGGGCGGGACATCCTGGTCTACGGCGACTTCTTCTTCGCCGACCAGGTGCGCTACGACCCCGAGGCCGTCCGGCAGCACCTCCAGGACGCCCAGGCGGTCCCGATCCTGTCCGCGCTGCGGGACCGCATCGCCCGCGTGGACACGCTGGACCGGCAGACCGCCGAGGCGGTGGTCCGCGGCCTGGCCGCCGAGCGGGGCGTCCACGGCCGGGAGGTCATCCACCGGGTCCGGGTGGCCCTCACCGGCAAGACGGTCGGACCGGGACTGTTCGAACTCATGGAGGTCCTGGGACGGGACCGGGTGGTGGCCCGCCTGGATCGGGCGGTCGCCTGGCTGCAGTCCGCCGGCCTGCCGTCCTGACGCCGCTCCTCTCACCGGCCCGCTGCCGCCGCCGGCCCGGCGCCTGTGGCCATCTGGCGGCAAGATGCGGACACCGCTCTGATTCCCGCCTACCCTGGCAGCGAGCCCGCTCCCGCGCGGCCGGCCGGAGCGCGACGGCGGGCTCCTCACAGGAGAGGAGGCGGGACCATGAGCGGCACGGCGAAGGCAGCGGCATGCGTCCTGGCAGTGGTGCTCCTGGTGGCCGGCCTGGTGGGGACTCCGGCCACCGCGCCGGCGCGCCCGGCGGGGAGCTGGCACCTGGCCCTGCCCTGGACGGTGAAGACGGCGTGGGCGCACCACGGGTGGTCCCCGTACGACCGCACGCTGGAGACGGCGATCCGGGTGGCCATCATGGTGGAACTGGCGCGCCAGTTCACCCAGAATCTCAACCGTCTGGTGGCCGAGCAGGTGGGCCGGGCCATCAAGGACTTCGTCGATGACGTCCGCCGCGGTCGCGAGCGCGACCGCTAGACAGCCACCCGGGGAGGGGTCCCGCTCGCTCGCACCGGGCGGGATCCCCCCGGCGGGCCGCGCTGAGGCAGGCCACAGAGCGGGGTGGGGCAGGGGACCCGCGGGGCCGGAAGGGGGACTGCCAGTGGGGTGGGGCCAGCCGCCGTACACGCTGCGGTCGTTGGCGGGCATCGCCGTGGCCGTGGCGCTGATCATGGGAGTGGAACGGGCGACCGACAACGGGTGGGTGCGGGTGGTCGTCTATGCGGGCATCCTCCTGGGGCTGGAGATGACAGACCGCATCTTCCGGCGGAGGTAAGGGGGGTCCCGAGAACACCCTCCGGCCTCCGGTGCCGGTCCAGGCGACGTCGCCGAGGTCGGCAGCGGAGCGGCCTGCGACGGTCATGGGGCGGATGTGGATCGGAACGTCGGGGTGGGTCTACCCCCACTGGCGGGGGCGGTTCTACCCGGCGGAGGTGCCGGCGTCCCGGTGGCTGGAGTTTTACGCCCGGCACTTCGACACGGTGGAGGTCAACAACACATTCTACCGGCTGCCGGCGGCCGGGACGTTCGACGAGTGGGCGCGCCGGGCGCCCGAGGGATTCCTGTTCGCGCTGAAGGCCAGCCGGTTCATCACCCACGTCAAGCGCCTGCGGGCGGCCTCCGCCCCGGTGCGGACGTTCCTGGGGCGGGCCCGGCGGCTGGGCGACAGGCTGGGGCCGGTCCTCTTCCAGCTGCCGCCCCGTTTCCGGGTGGACCGGGTGCGGCTGGAAGCATTTCTACGGATCCTGCCGGCGGGCTGGCGGTTCGCCATGGAGTTCCGCGATCCGTCCTGGCACACCCGGGAAGTGTTCGACCTGCTGGCCGAACGGAACGTGGCCTACTGCATCATGGTGGGTCTGGAGCCGACCCGGGAGGTGGCGACCGCCGACTTCGTGTACATCCGGTTTCATTCGCCCCCCACGGGGGTGGAGTTCGGCCTCGCCCGCCTGCGCCGGTGGGCGGAGGCGCTCCGCCGGCTGAGCGGGGAGAGACGGGACGTCTACGCGTACTTCAACAACGACGCCGAGGGGGCCGCCGTGAGGGACGCCCTGGCGCTGCGGGACCTGCTGGGGGCATGACGGCGGCCGGAAGGGGGCGGGGATGAGCCATCCACGACCGGGTCGGGAGGCGGTGGGGGCTGACGCGCTGCGGGCGGCCCTGAAAAGCCAGTACCGTGCCGTCCTGGCGATGCTCGGGCAGGCGATCCGACGCTGCCCGGACGACCTGTGGTACCGCCGGAACGGGCACGCCAACCCGTTCTGGCGGATCGCCTACCACACCCTGTACTACACGCACCTGTACCTGATGCCGACTCCCCGGGCATTCCGCCCGTGGGAGCACCACCAGCGGGGTATCCAGCGCCTGGAGGCGCCCCTGGGGGCCCGCCGGCCCTACGCCAAAGACGAGGTGCTGGCCTACTGGCAGCTCTGCCGGCGGCTGGTGGGCGGAGCGGTGGACGCGATGGACCTGGCCGCCCCGCACAGCGGGTTCAGCTGGTACCGGATGTCCAGGCTGGAACACCAGATTGTCAACATCCGCCACGTCCAGTACCACCAGGCCCAGCTGGCCGACCGGCTGCGGAAGGCCACCGGCGCGGGCGTGAACTGGGAGGGCGGACGGCACCCCGCGGCCCGCCGCCGGGACCGGACACCGCCGGGCCGGCGGGCCGCTGCAGGATAGTTCCGGCACCCGGCG